>NZ_JAHLZB010000009.1:0-15678 GCF_025128255.1 Synechococcus sp. CS-205 | reverse complement strand
TCTGATCATTCGGCTGCGGGATAACTATCCCGCCTTTAAGTCATGGATGTCAGTCATCAGGCGGATCTGCACGTGCAGAGGATGAGCATGTGGCTTCTCAAGACAGCATGGGTAGTGGCAATATTTCGAGGTGCCCTAAAGGAAATGCGATAGTATACAGAGAACCGACAAAAAGTCGGCAAGATGCTCATTAACGCGTTCATTCATCACCATTTCACGGAGAAGTCAACCAATGCCGAACAAAAAGCCAAACATCATTCTGCTCGTAACTGATGACACAGGCTATGGCGATCTTGGGCCTTACGGCGGTGGCGAAGGGCGAGGGATGCCAACCCCAAACTTCGATCGCCTGGCTCACGAAGGCATGACCTTCTTTTCCTTTTATGCCCAACCGAGTTGCACACCGGGTCGGGCGGCCATGCAAACGGGTCGCATCCCCAACCGCAGCGGCATGACCACCGTGGCCTTTCAGGGGCAGGGCGGCGGCTTACCCGCAGCCGAGTGGACGTTGGCCTCTGTGCTGAAACAGGCCGACTACCGGACCTTTTTCACAGGCAAATGGCACCTGGGTGAGTCTGATTACGCCCTGCCCAATGCCCAGGGCTACGACGAGATGAAGTATGTCGGCCTGTACCACCTGAATGCCTATACCTATGCCGACCCAACCTGGTTCCCGGATATGGCTCCAGAACTACGAGACACATTCCAAAAGGTGACCAAAGGATCGCTGTCGGGTAAGGCCGGCGAGGAGGCGAAGGAAGACTTTAAGATTAATGGTCAGTACGTCGATACACCGGATCAAGGTGTTGTCGGGATTCCCTTCTTCGATGGCTATGTCGAGAAGGCCGCGCTCGAATTTCTCGAGGAGGTTGCTAAGGACGACCAGCCCTTCTTCCTCAACGTCAACTTTATGAAGGTCCACCAGCCCAACCTGCCGCACCCCGACTTCATTCACCAATCCCCCTCAAAGAGCAAGTACGCGGACTCGATCGTTGAGCTGGACGCCCGGATCGGGGCCATCATGGACAAAGTCCGGGAACTTGGCCTGGAGGAGGATACGCTCGTCTTCTGGACGACCGACAACGGTGCCTGGCAGGATGTCTATCCTGACGCCGGCTACACACCATTCCGGGGCACGAAGGGGACCGTCCGCGAGGGAGGCAACCGCGTCCCCGCCATCGCCTGGTGGCCCGGGAAGATTGCGGCAGGGACGAAGAACCACGACATTGTTGGTGGTCTTGATCTCATGGCCACCTTTGCCACCCTCGCCGGGATATCGCTGCCCACCGACGATCGCGAGGGACAACCGATCATCTTCGACAGCTACGACATGTCTCCAGTGCTGTTTGGTACCGGTAAGTGTGCTCGCAACTCCTGGTTCTACTTCACCGAGAATGAACTGACACCGGGCGCCGTACGGGTAAGTAATTATAAGGCTGTGTTCAACCTTCGGGGTGACGATGGTGCAACTACCGGAGGCCTGGCCGTAGACTCCAACCTTGGATGGAAAGGGGCAGAGAGCTATGTTGCCGTGGTCCCACAGATGTTCGACCTGTGGCAAGACCCGCAGGAACGCTATGACATCTTCATGAATAACTATACGGAACGCACCTGGATGCTGGTCACTATCGGCGAAACGGTCAAAGAGCTGATGAAAACCTATGTGCAGCACCCACCGCGAAAGCTACAGAGCGAGGGTTACTCTGGCCCGATTACGCTCACCCAGTATGAACGCTTCCAGCATGTCCGGGAAATGCTAGCGAACGAGGGCATCAAAATCCCATTGCCCACCGGAAACTAGCCAGGAACCGGTCATGAGCCGCCATTCGGCTTAACTGACACATCACCCTGGAGCCACGCATCTGTGAGTCTGATGCACTCACAGATGCGTGGCTCCTTGACTTGTTTGGCACTCAAGCTCAGGAGGAACAAGCCGGTGTACAGATTGCAAACATGCCTGTCAGACTGAAAATTCTGTGGCAGTCTTCAGGTGAGTTCTGGCAGCAGTACGGCACAGCGAAAAGATCGAGATAAACTCGCTGTCAATGGTGGGGACAGCTCCCTCAACTTCACTCTGCTCTGGTGTGGACCCGCGAGACCCGGCGTCAGTTCGAGATCGTGAGCGACCTCAACGTTCGCGCAGAGGCCATCCTGCGGGAGCAGGGATCACCGTGCCCTTCCCCCAGCGGGACCTCCACTTGGGCGGGGAGGGGCTGCAGATCAGTCTCCCTCCGGCGATCGAAACCGGTCTGCAGGCAATGCTCGAGCGCCATCAGGACACGCCGCCCTGAGGCCGGAACCAAGAAATAGGATCTGCTCGAGTGCTAAGCATGACAAAAACCATCGATATAGGGTTCCAGACAGGAGATGTCCGTAGCTTTCGGCCGTCACTGAACTCACGTTTTCATGGCCCCACGCCGCCCCAGCCTTCTGTCGGACTTCAAGGACTTCATCAACAAGGGCAACGTGGTCGACCTCGCCGTGGCAGTGGTGATCGGTGGAGCCTTCGGCAAAGTGGTCGATGCGGTAGTGAGCCTGGTGATGACCAGCGCGCTTGAGCCCGCTCTCAAGGCCGCCAATGTGGATTCCATCAATGCCTGGCCAGCTGGGGCCGTGATCGTGGCCCTCATCAACTTCTTGGTGATCGCTTTGGTGGTGTTCCTGATCGTGCGGGCGATCGAAGCTTCTAAGCGCAAGGAGGAGGCAGTGGCGCCCCCCGACACGCAGGCCATGCTGGCCTCGGCGGTGACCCGCCTGGTCGATGCGCTGGATCGCAAGGGGCTGTAAGGAGCATTGCTGTCCCGACAGCAGATCCTTCAGATCTCAAACACAAGCTGCAGCCGGCTGATCCCTTCCCGGCAGGTAGGCTCGACCCGATCGGCATTCACATCCCCCAGGAAACAGGACAGGCCACTGATGAAGGCCTGCTCCTCGCTGGGCTTACGGGTGAAGCGGGCCGTACGGGTCTTAACCAGGCTGCCTTCATAGCAGAGTTCCGCAGTCACGTCATAGTCGTCGTAGGCGAGACTGAGGGCGATCGGGCCGGTGTTGGAGTTCGACTGCAGGATCTGATCGCTCAGATCTTCCAGGGTTTGGAGAATCCTCTCCACCTCATCGGCAGGCAGCTTCCAGACCTTGGCGCGGGCGCGCACGAACGCGTTGAGCTGGCGGTTGTTGGCCAGCTGATCATCCAGGCTCAGATCCAGCTGACTGGAGCGACGCCGGCCAGAAGGAAGGGGAAGATGAAATCCCAGCGGAAGGCCACACCGACCGGTTCCAACAAGGGCACGGCGAAGGGTCGGGCCGTAGCAAAATTGAAGGTGAGCACAGACGGGAGCTGGCCTAGGGCAGTGGCAAGCCCGTAGCCCGCCAGGATTCCCAGGAGAGCGCAGAAGAGCTTCATCGGACCCCGCCCCCAGACGCTCAACCCCACCATCACCGCCACCGCCACCCCGAAGACCAGCTCCACCGGCCCGAACGACGCCGTGCCCGCCAGGCGGGAATCGAACACGATCCCCAGGGCGATTTTGGCCAGCTCGATCCCCACCGACATCAGGATATTCCCGACACCACAGCCGGAAACACCCGTCTCAGGCTTGTGACCAGCCGGGACAGCAGCATTTCGGTGGCCGCAGCGAACACCACCATTCCAGCCACCAGTGGCAGACCACCCACCGAGGCCGCCGACAGGTAGCCCGAACCAATCTGCGGCCAACGGCGCGCCTGGAGCAAGGCGTGCAGCACCACGGCCAGCATCGCCATGCCGATGTAGGGCGCTGCTCGTCGATCCAATAGGAAATCTCCGGGGGGCGCTCCATAGCTCCTTGTTAAAGCCCCGGGGTCTGCATCACGTCACCCCAGGTCCGCCAGGCGCTGCCTCGCCAGAACCGCCTGGGCTTCCGCCTCGGCCAGGTTGGCGCGGCACTCGGCCACCACCTCCGGCGGCGCCTTGCCGGTGAAGTTGGGGTTGGCGAGGCGGCCGGCCAGGCCCTTGATCTCCTTCTCGGCCTTGGCGATGTCCTTCTCCAGGCGGCCGCGCAGGGCGCCCAGATCCACCAGGCCCTCGATCGGCAGCAGCACCTGCAGCTCACCGCTCACGGCCGCCAGGCAGCGCTCACTCGCCGCGGCCCCGGGATCGCGCACCTCCACCGACGCGGCGCGGGTGAGAGCGGTAATGTCGCTCGTCGCCTGGCGCAGCACCGCCGCCAGCTCGCTCCGGCCGGTGAGGAACACCACCGGCGCACTCTGGGAGGGCTTCAGCCCAGCCACCGCCCGCAGGTTGCGCACCACCCTGATCGCCTCGATCAGTTCGGCGAACTGGGCCTCGAGGGCATCATCCAGCGCGGCTTCGTTCACGGCCGGCCAGGGCTGCAGGGCCAGGAAGGTGCCCTCCGCCTCGCCGGTGAGCCCATGCCAGAGCTCCTCACTCAGGTGGGGCATCAGCGGATGCAGCAGCACCAGCAGCTCCGCCAGCACCTTGGCCAGCACCTGGCGGGCGACCCGCTGGTCGGCCAGGGCCTCGGGGCTGAGGGCCTCGCCTTCAGCGGCGGGCCGGGGATTGAGGCGGCGCTTGAGCAGCTCGATCGTCCAGTCGCAGACCTCATTCCAGGCGAACTCGTAAAGCCCCTTGGCCGCCTCCCCCAGGCCATAGCTGCTGTAGCGCTCAGCCGTTTCCAGGTTCACCCGGGCCAGACGCGAGAGGATCCAGCGGTCGGCCAGGGTCAACCCATCGGGATCGGGATCCCCCAGGCTGGCCGGCGTCTCTCCGCCCAGATTCATCAGGGCGAAGCGGGTGGCGTTCCAGAGCTTGTTGGCGAAGTTGCGCGCCCCCTCCACCGTGGCCGAGGCCCCGCTGGCGCGGTCGTAGTCGAGGCGGATGTCCTGGGCGGCGCCGGCCACCTCCCGCACCAGGGCGAAGCGCAGGGCATCGGCGCCATAGCGCTCGATCAGGGGCAGGGGATCGATGCCGTTGCCCGCCGATTTGCTCATCTTGCGGTTGTTCTCATCCCGCACCAGGCCGTGGATCATCACGTCGGCGAAGGGCATCCGGCCGGTGAAGGCGCCGGCCAGCATCGTCATCCGCGCCACCCAGAAGAAGATGATGTCGAAGCCGGTCACCAGCACGCTGGTGGGGTACCAGGTGGCCAGATCGGGGGAGCTCTCATCGGGCCAGCCCAGGGTGGAGAAGGGCCAGAGGCCACTGGAGAACCAGGTGTCGAGCACGTCCGGGTCCTGCTCCAGCTGCAACTGGCGGCCCGCGGCGCGGGACGCCGCAGCAAACTGCTCCTCTGCCTTGCGGCGCGCCTCGGCATCATCGCGGGCCACCACGTAGGGCGTGGCCTCGGTGATCACCCCGCCCGTTTCACTCACCACGAACCAGGCGGGGATGCGGTGGCCCCACCAGAGCTGGCGGCTGATGCACCAGTCGCGGATGTCGGTGAGCCAGTCGCGATACACCTTCTCCCAGCGCTGCGGCACGAAGCGGGGTTCGCCGCCATCGAGGGCCTCGCGGCAGCGGGCGGCCAGCGGTTCGGCCCTGGCGAACCACTGGGTGGAGAGCAGGGGCTCCACCGGCACCTTGCCGCGATCCGAAAACGGCACGCTGTGGCGGTGGGGCTCCACCTTCACCAGGAAGCCTTCGGCCTCCATGGCCTCCACCACCGCCTTGCGGGCCTCGAAGCGATCAAGCCCGGCGAAGCGGCCGCTCGCGGCATTCATCGTGCCGTCTTTGGCCATCACCGTGATCAGCGGCAGGCCGTGGCGGGCGCCGATCGCGAAGTCGTTGGGGTCATGGGCGGGGGTCACCTTGACGCAGCCCGTGCCGAAGGCCGGATCCACGTGCTCATCGGCCACGATCGGGATCTCTCGGCCCACCAGGGGCAGGGTGAGCGTGCGCCCCACCATGGCGGCGTAGCGGGGGTCGTCGGGGTGCACAGCCACGCCGGTGTCGCCCAGCAGGGTTTCGGGGCGCGTGGTGGCCACCACCAGGTGGTCGAGGCCGCCAGAAGCTGAGCCCTCCGCAGCAGCCGTGAGCGGATAGCGGAAGTGCCAGAGGTGCCCGTCGAGCTCCTTCATCTCCACCTCCAGATCGCTCACCGCCGATCCCGAGGCCGGGCACCAGTTCACCAGGTACTCGCCCCGGTAGATCAGCCCCTGCTCGTGCAGCCGCACGAAGGCCTCCACCACGGCCTTGTTCAGGCCCGGATCGAGGGTGAAGCGCTCCCGCTGCCAGTCGACCGAGTAGCCCAGGCGGCGCAGCTGGCCCACGATCGTGCCGCCGCTCTCGGCCTTCCAGCTCCAGGCGCGCTCCAGGAACGCGTCGCGGCCCAGGTCGTCCTTGCTGCCCCCCTCGGCCTTGATCTGCTTCTCGAGGATCGACTGCACCGCGATCGAGGCGTGGTCGGTGCCGGGCAGACACAACACGTTCCTGCCCCGCAGACGCTGGAAGCGCACGATCGTGTCGATCAGGGCCGTCTCGAAGCCGTGGCCCATGTGCAGGCTGCCGGTCACATTCGGCGGCGGGATCACCACGCTGAACGGCTCGCCGGGCGCGTTGGGATCGGGGTGGAAGGCGCCGGCCGCCTCCCAGGCCACCTGCCAGCGCGCTTCGGTGCCGGCCGGGTCGTAGGTCTTGGGCAGGGCGCCGTCGGGGCTGGCGGCGGCGGGAGCCTCGGTCACGGCGGGGTGGGGAAGATCAGCCCATGCTCTCAAAGGGGGCGGTGGGCTCAGGCGGCCGCCAGCCGCCCCACGTAGTCCTCGAGGGTGCCGGCATTGATCCAGCCGGTGGCAATCGTCTTGGCGTGGGTGGTGGAGACGCGCCCGCGGTGGGTGTGGGAGGGGCTGGCCGGGAAGATCAGGAGCTTGCCCCGCTCGGCCTGCTCGTGGTGCTCCTGCCAGTGGAACTCGGTGCCGCCATCGGGGAGGGTGTTGAGGTAAAAGATCCAGGCGAGCACGCGACGGATCGGTTCGGTGGCCTCTTCGCTGGTGGTCCAGTCGCAGTGCCAGCTGCGGAATCCCTCGCCTGGCGCGTAGTGCTGCAGGTTGAAGATCGGGTTCACGAACAGAGAACGCTCAGGGCACACCTCCAGCAGCAGCGGGCGCTCGCTCAAGTAGCGCTGCAACCCAGCCGACACGCCGCGCAGGATCACTTCCGCCAGGCCGTGGGCCTCGGGGTCGGAGCGGTCGATCGCGACCAGGCTGATGTCGGTGGAGACCTTGGCGGGCTGGGAGGGATCGTGGCCGAAGGCAACGCCCGGGCGGCGCAGATCCGCCCGCCGCTCGTAGAAACCCAGGGCCGCCTCGGCCAGGGCGTCGTAGCCGGAGCTTCGGTAGGTACCGATCAAGCGCATGCTGGGCCTCCCACGGCCCGGCACCGTAGGAAGGGGCAAGCCATGAACCGAAGCCGAGGGGCAGCTCAGTCGGTTGCCGCCCCGGGTGCCCAGGGAATCGCCACCAGGGCATCATGGCGCTGCCAGCTGTTGGGGTCGCCGCACACCTGCGCCGCCAGACCCACCTGCTCCAGGGCTTCCGACAGGGTGGCGGCGGCCAGCCCAGCCTCACCGCCGCTGGGCTCCAGGGGCAGGGCGAGCACCTGGGGCTCGGCCGGATCCGCCATCAGCTTGAGGTTGATCCCCACCAGCTCCCGCTCGAAGAACAGCCGCCGCATCCGGGCGGTGGTGCGGGGGCCGATCGCGGCGGCGAACGCTTCAAGGCCCTCGCGGCTACCGTCGGCCCCGCTGTTGAGCGCCAGCCAGATCAGCAGCTTCGCCCAGCTCTCGGTGCTCCACAGCGGCGGGAAGCTGGCCCGGTGCTGACGGACCAGCTCACCGAGGGCGAAGTCGAACAGCCCGGCCTGCAGCGCCGTGGCCTTGGCTGTGCTGTCGCCGTGGCCGGCTGAGATCACGGAGAGGGGGCTCGACGAGGTGAAACCCAGGCTGCCGCAACCGGCGAGGGTGATCAGGAGTTCAGCACAGGAGTCGGCAGGGTCAGGCCAGAACGGCGCCAGGTCCACCCTTGGGGGCAGACTGCATGGGCTTGCACAGGACACGCCCATGGCCCTGGATCTGAACGACCCGGAGCTCGAGTTCTCTGATCTGGTCTACGCCTACCAGAGCTGGGTGATGGCGGTGATCAACGACGAGAAGCTCGGCGGTGAGGAGAAACTGCTCAACGACGACATCACCGAGGACGCCCTCAACGCCATGCGCTTTCTGCCGGGTGAGGTGACCTCGGCGATCGAGACCTCCCTGGCGCGGGTCTACGACGTGGATCCCGACGAGCTGGCCGAGCTGCTCTTCCCCAGCGAGGAGTGACCCTCCTCGGTGACCAGCGACACCTATCTGCTCGGCACCGAACCGCTTGAACTGGAGCGGCTGCGGCTTCAGCATGAGCTCTGGCTGCCGGAGGCGCGGCGGGCCTGGCGGCGGGCCGACCTGGCCCCCGGGGAGCGGGTGCTGGATCTGGGGGCAGGTCCTGGCTTCGTGGCCCTGGAACTGGCCCGTGAGGTGGGACCCGCCGGACGGGTTCTGGGGCTGGAACTCAGCGCGTCCTACGTGGAGGCGGCCCGCGCCCTGGGCCGGGGGCTGAGCCAGCTGGAGGTGCGCTGCCTCGACCTCAGTAACGACCCGTTGCCCGTGGAACCTTTCGATCTGGTCTGGTGCCGCTGGGTGCTGATGTTCCTGCCCGAGGTGGAACCGCTGCTCGATCGCCTCGCCGCCTCCCTGTCCCCCGGAGCCCGGCTGGTGATCCACGAGTACATCCACTGGAGCAGCTTTGGCTTGCATCCCCATGGCGAGGCGGTGGGACGCTTCGGGGCTGCGGCCATGGCCAGCTTTCAGCGCGCCGGCGGCGACACGGACGTGAACCGCCGCCTGCCCTCCCTGCTCACGGCCCGTGGCTTCCGGGTGGATGAGCTGCTCCCGCTCACCATGGTGGGGCGGCTCGGCGATGGAGTGGCGCGCTGGCTGGAGCGTTTCGTGACCATCTACGGCCGTGAGCTGATCCGCTGCGGGCAGTGGAGCGAAGACGACGGCCGGCGGGCCGAGGCCGAGATGGCAACGGCCCGGCAGGACCCCGGCTCCTTCTGGGTGGGTCCCACGCTGATGGAAACGCGCGCGACACGATGGGCAACCTGAGCGGATGTTGCCCCCGATGACCTGGACCACCTCCGACATTCCCGAGCAGAGCGGGCGGATCGCCCTGATCACGGGGGCCAACAGCGGCCTGGGCCTGGAGTCGGCCAGGGCCCTCTCGGCCCATGGCGCCACGGTGGTGTTGGCCTGCCGCTCACGCCAGAAGGGGGCTGAGGCGCGCACCGAGCTGCTGCCGACGGCCACCGCCGGCCTTGAGGTGCTCGAACTCGACCTGGCCAATCTGGCCAGCGTGCGCGACGCCGCCCGCTGGATGGCGGACCAGTACGGCCGGCTCGACCTGCTGCTCAACAACGCCGGGGTGATGGGCACGCCGCGAACACAGACCCGCGATGGGTTCGAGCTGCAGTTCGGCACCAACCACCTGGGCCATTTCGCCCTCACCACCGCCCTGCTGCCCCTGCTGGACGAACGGCCAGGATCCCGGGTGGTCACGGTCACCTCCGGCGCCCAGTATTTCGGCCGCATCGCCTTCGATGACCTGATGGGTGAACGGCGCTATGACCGCTGGAAGGCCTACAGCCAGAGCAAGCTGGCCAACGTGATGTTCGCCCTTGAGCTGCAGCAGCGGCTGACGGCTGCGGGAAGCACAACCATCTCCCTGGCGGCCCATCCCGGGCTGGCCCGCACCAACCTGCAGCCGACCTCGGTGGCCGCCAACGGCTCGAAGCTGGAGTCCTTCGCCTATCGGTTGATGGATCCCCTCTTCCAGAGCGCCGCCATGGGCGCTCTGCCCCAGCTGTTCGCCGCCACGGCGCCGGAAGCGAAGGGCGGCGAACACTACGGGCCCGATCAGTGGGGGGGAATGCGCGGCTGGCCCACCGAGGTGCGCCTCGCCCCAGCCGCCCTCGATCCGGCCCAGCGGCGGCGGCTGTGGGAGGTGAGCGAGACGCTCATCTCCAGAGGCCAATGAAGGGCGTGCAACTGCTGGCCGCAATGGCGGTGCTGCTGGCGACGGGCGGCTGTGGCAGCAGGCTCGCCCCCGACACCCTCTACATCTCCATCGAAACCGACATCAACTCCGAAAGTCTCAAGGAGCTCTCGGAGATAGGCAGGATCAGCCGGCCTCTGGTCAGCCAGTTCCGTGCCCTCAATCCCGGCGTGGATGTGCATGTCCGCCACCTCCCCATGGGGGAGGTCATGGCCGACACCCGCTTCCGTGACAGCCGTGGCCTTGGCCCTGACCTGATTGTCAGCAACGTCATCACCGCCCTGCAGTTGCAACAAGATGGGCTGATCAGCACCGTGGCCCTGAAGGACCTGTCCCTCTCCCGGTCCCAGCCGCCCCGCTTCGTGAACAACTTCCGGAAGGGTTCACAGGTGTTTGCTGTCCCCGTCCTGGCCCAGCCGCAGGTGGCCTGCTACGACCGGCGACGTCTGGCGGAACCGCCTGGCACCGTCAAGGAGCTGCTGGCCCTCAGCGCCAAGGGCCTGCGGGTGGGCCTGCCTCTGAGGGTGAGCGAGCTGTTCTGGACCACCACGCCCCAGGGGGCAGGCGATGCCGTGGTGCAGCTGCTGAATCAGTCGCCGGCCGGGAAGGCCGCCACCCTTTCAGCAATCGAGCGCAGGGCGCTCAAGCGCTGGATCACCTGGGTGTACGACTCCAGCCTGCAGAAGAACGTGTCCTTCTCCGATGACCCTTTGGATCTTGTGAGGCAACTGCAGCAAGGGGAGCGCGACTGGATCAGCTGCAGCAGCCTCTGGATCGATGATCTGCGCCAAAAGCTGGGCCAGAACCTGGGGGTGTCGGTGCTCCCCGGGGGACCCGACGCGCCGGCAGAACCGATCAGCCGACTGCTGGTGTGGAGCTTCGGCCGTCACTCCAGCTGGCGGCAGCGGCAGGCGGCCGAGCGCTTCGTGGCCTTCTCCCTCAATCAGGTGAATCAGAAGCAGCTGATGCACACGGCGCCCGGCAATCTGCCGGTGAATCCGGATGTCCTGATCCCCACCCGCAGCTCGGCCCTGCTGCGCACGCTCACCTTCAGCCTCGATCACTCCCTCATGCTCGATTTCCGCGATCCCGACGCGGCGATGGCCCGTGGCTCGCAGCTTGAATCGATGCTGAAGAACGTGGTGCAGGGGGAAGTGCTCCCCCCCGAGGCGCTGGCTCGCCTGCTGGCCCCCGCTCCATGAGTCAGCTCCTGTACGAGATGGGCGGCTGGCTGGGGTTCCTCAGCCGCCCAGCGGTGCTGCTGCAGTTCCTCAGCAGCACCGCTCTGGTGCTGCTCTACATCCTGCTGGTGGTGCCACGGCTGAAGAAACGGAGGTATCGCCTGATGGCCCTGGGTTCGGTGGGCCTGTGGCTGGTGTTGCGCCTCAATGGTCTGCTGATCGAGCGCCTGGGGCTTCCGGGTGGTCTGGTGCACTTCTACAGCCAGGTGTGGGGGATGTGGGTGCTGCTGGCCTTGGCGCGGCTGCTGCTGCTGACGCGCTTTCCCGCCAAGCAGATCCAGCTGCTGTACTCCCGGTTGGTGCAGCCCCTGTTCGGACTGGTGGTGCTGGTGGCGCTGGTGAACCAGCTGGGTGATGTGGGCGATGTGGCCGAGATTCCCCTGTTTTCCCTGTTCGGCACCCCACTCACCAGCGGGGGGCTTGCCCTGCTGCTGATCGTCCCCTACTTCCTGCTGGTGGTCTCGGCCTTCCCGATGGTGTGGCTGGGGCACCTGCTGCAGCGGCTGTTTCACTTCTCCCAAGGCACCCGCGACGCCGCCACCCTGGTGATGCGCTATCTGCTGATCGGCATCGGGGTGCTGTGGCTGATGCACAAGGTGGGGCTCAACACCAGCGCCATCGCGGCGATTGCCGGCGGGCTGTCGGTGGGCATCGGTTTCGGGATCAAAGAGGTGTTCTCGAACTTCATCAGCGGCCTGTGGCTGTTGTTCGAGGGATCGGTGCGACCGGGATCAGTGCTGTTCATCGATGGCGATCCCTGCGAGGTGCGCAGCCTGGGCCTGCGGGCGGCCGTGCTGTGGCGCAACCGCGACAATGCCGAACTGGTGATTCCCAACCAGACCTTCTTCACCGACACCACCACCACCTACACCGGCAGCGACCGGCTGCGCCGCAGCGAGGTGCAGATCGGAGCCGCCTACCGCCATGATCCCTCCCAGGTGATCACATTGCTCGAGGAGGTGGCCCGCAGCACCAGCGGGGTCTTGCCGGAGCCCAGCCCAAAGGCCTTCCTGATCGGGTACGGCGATTCGTCGATCAACTATTCCCTGCGCTACTGCATCGAAGATCCTCTCAGCAACCTGGCGATTCAGAGCGCCGTGAGCCAGGCGGTCTGGAAAGCCTTTGCCGCCGGAGGCATCGAGATCCCTTTTCCGCAGCGGGTTCTTTCTATGCAGCCGCTAACTCCTGATGAACACTAGCTTCAGCCCAGATCCGGGCCCCGACCAGGGCCTGGAGCATGTGACAACCGCGGATCTGGCCGCTATGGGGAGAATTGGGTATTCCTACCTACGGGTCAGCAGCGTGGGGCAGGCCGGCACTGACCGTGACGGCATCGACCGCCAGGCCGCGGCATTCCCTGAGTTCTGCCGGCGGCATGGACTTACCCCAGCGCCTGATGCTCTTGTCGATGCCGGGGTCTCCGCCTTCCGTGGCACGCATCGCCGCAAGGGCGCACTCGGCCGCTTCCTTGATGCCGCCGACTTCGGCAAGGTTCCGCCTGGGGCAGTGCTGGTGGTCGAAGACCTGGACCGCTTCAGCCGCGAAGCGCCGAGCGATGCACTGCGGCTGCTGCTGAACGACTTCTTCGAATCGGGCCTGGCACTGGGCGTCACCAGATTCGACACCGTCATCGATCGGGGTGAGTTCAACAGGGCAGGGTCCAGCTCTGCCATCCAGCTTCTGGTGGCCATGGGCATGGCCCACGACTATTCGGCCAAACTGTCCGACCGGGTGGGTAGTGCTTGGGAACGCCGCAGGCGGGAAGCACACGCCGGAGAAAAGTACAAAGCAGCTCGCCCATTCTGGTGTGACTGGGACGATGAATCAAAGGACTTCACGCTCAATGACCACGCGCACATACCGCGCCGCATTATCGCGCTTTGCATCGATGGTTACGGCTCAACGCATATCGCCCGAATGTTGAATGACCAAGGTCTAACAACTACTTCGGGCGGGCACTTTACCGCTGCCTGGGTGACAAGGATTCTGGCCAATCGTGCCCTAATCGGTCAGCGGGTGTGGGGGGGGCGCGCCAAAAGACCAGACCAACCAGTGGAAGTGATGCCAGACTTCTATCCTGCTGTGATAACCAAGGACGAATGGGACCGTTCGCGGCTGGCGATCGCTGAACGTGGCAAGAATCCCGGCCGCCGCGGCCGCGGCGATCACATCTACAACCTGTTCCAGGGGATGATCTTCTGCACCTGCGGGGGCACACTCACGCTGTCACGCAGCAAGCGCGGCGATCGGGTAAGGGAATATCTCCGCTGCCAGAAGCGCGAAGCCGGCGTCTGCAATTCACGAAACGGAAACTATACTTACGATGAACCATTCCTCCTGCAGCTTTTCATGCGGCAGCGTTGGGATCAGTTCTTCTTCGCCGGCACCGGCAAGCGTGAAGCCGTATCTCACGCCCGTGCTGCAGTCATCGCCGCTGATCGCAGCGCAGCGCGAACGGCGAAGGAAGCCGCAGATGCCCGCGACAACCTGAACAAGGTTGTGGCGACGAGTGGGGCGAGCGTCGCGGCAATGGAGCTAGTGGCCCAGTCCGTCACCGCTGCCGAAGCGGCAGCCGCTGCCGACCAGGACGCTCTCCAGCTCGCCAACGATGAACTGCGGAATCTCCAGCTTCAGCCAACCGGCACCGCTGCACAGAAGGCGATCAGGGAGCGGGTGGGGGCATTCCTTGCTGAAGGTCTCGACGATCTGGCCGAACGGCGGCGCTTCAACGTCTGGCTCTCCACGCTGGGTGTCCGCGTCGTACTCACCCGCTCCGCATCCCGCGATGTTCACATGATCGTGGAGCGGCCGGATGGACTATCCGAACTGCAGACCGATGACACCACGTTCATCATCGACCAGAGCGATGACGCGGTGGAGCAGGAAGCCCAGTGGCTCGCGGGTGTGCTCGGTGGCAGCGTGATCAGGCCCGGTGATTAGGCGTAGGGAAACTCTGTTCAACGCCCGTCTAGGCCGCCACCGGGTCGCCTTCACATCCCAGCACCCGATCACGGCCGAGCGGATCCTTCGAGTGTTCCAGCAGGATTGCATCCACCGCGGCGGCCCAGGCCAACTCCAGCTCGTACCGCTGCTCAGCCGGCAGCCCCATGGCGACCGCCTTATGGGCCATCTCCGACGGCAACCGCCGGAAGCGATCACGCGCCGCACGACCGCTTCGGAACAGCACCGGCTCCAGCTCTGCCGCCACGATCAGCCGCCCTTCTTCCAAGTCGTTCTGCATCCGCAGCCGGCGGGTGCGCTCCGCCGTCAGCTCCGCTTCGAGCTGACCACGGTCCAGGCGTTCGCCAGGATCAGTACGGCGCTGCGGCTGGAGCACTGCCTTCAGATGCTCAGCCAGCGATGGCAAGCCGGGCGGCGCCATCTCGATCCCATCATCGTCCAGATAGTCATCCAACAGGCCGGAATCGCGCAGCCGGTAGAGCACTGAGCGGCTCTTGTAGCCAAGCTGCCGCGCCGCTTCGGAGATTGAGACAGTCATGGGCTCAGGCTACCGAGATGCGTCTCAGGGGGACAGTGCAGCGGATGCGACATAATGGGGTAGGGGATCGTATAGCTAAGGCAGGGAGACTAGCTGTCTCTGTCTATCCTTTTTGCGTCCATGACTGACTATAGATCGCCGCGAGAATACCCCGCCATGGGTAGCCCCCCCTGGGAAGGACCCGTTGCACCGCAGCGGGTCCCAGCAGTGAGCTATATAAACAGCAGCCGATCTCTCGCGGTAGTTAGCCGCTCAAACTCTCGGCGGTCTCCGCCTGCATCGGGATGGCAGCCCTTCGCCTTCGCCCGGTATGCGTTGCGGATGGCGCCGGCATTGAGCGGGCCAGATACCGGCATGCCCAGCAGGCTGCGGGCCTGGCCTTCCCGCATCCGGCCGGCTTCCATAGCCAGCAGGCTGTAGGCGCCGGGCTTGGCGTGCCTGTAGGCGTCCAGCCTGCACCAGCTGATGAACTTTGCAGGGTCGGACGGTGGCGGCCCGTCGAACTCGTTGTTGCGCAGGATGACACCCCAGAACAGCTCCTCCAGGTAGCCGCCATCCCTGGGGGCGGCAGCGGCTGCAGCGGGTGCCAAGGATGCGCATTTCCTGCGAGCGCTGATGACGCTGGAGTAGCGCTTGCCGGTCAGCCGTTCCAGCGCCGTGAGCATGTAGTCGTTCGCTGAGTAGACCCAGCGGAGATCCTTGGTCGCTTCGTAGACCTGGACCTTCATCCCGAAGTACCACTGCTTGCCCTTGCAGGTCTGGTGCATCTCCGGATCCCTCTCCTTCTTCTCATTTTTGGTGGAGCTGGGCGCCGCGATCAAGGTGGCATCAATGATCGTGCCCTGCTTCATCGCCATG
>NZ_JAHLZB010000008.1:0-62910 GCF_025128255.1 Synechococcus sp. CS-205 | reverse complement strand
TGAGATGCCCTCACTGCTGCCCAGCGACTGAGCAGCGCTCCCGGCACCGGAGGTATCAGCAGAGCAGATCTGCTGCCTCGCTTGATGACCATGGCAGCCACAATGCTGTGACTCAGCATCTCGCCCCCTGAATGGGTACGTAATGCTTTCGTGTAGGGCGGTCGAAGTGGCACTCGAGACGGCTGCTCCAGCCTGAATAGTAGGCGAAGACGAAGTTTGGCAGGTAATCGGCTACCTTCTTCAGGAATACTGAATATGGCATCGACTTCCCGTCTACAGAAATGACGAGCTGTTTTTTTGTCCGTTCAGGGTCGGCATCAATTCTAATCGCGTGATCACGGCATGAATACTCGAGAATGTATGGGAATGGGGGTGCTTCACCAATCTCCAGCTCTCGGAAGATCTCAACAATCGCTTCGAAAACATTCGACTTGCCTGATCCGTTCCGTCCAAGCAAAACAGTCGTTGCCTGGGTCTCATCAAAACCGATCGTAAAGGACCGGAGGTTTCGATAGCTTGGGATAGTCAGGCGGTCGAGCCTCATACGACGTGCTCCAGCACCCTCGGGCTCTTGGAAGAATCACCTCGGTTCTCGCGGAGGAAACCATTTGCTTCCTCGTCCCTCAGTTGATCATAGAAATCATCAATCTCTAGTTGAGAGGCACTCAAAAGAGCCTCAGCCGAGAGAGGTCCGCACTCCATCAGGATGGAGCTGAGATGGTTTTGGGCAATCTGATCGCGTTTGAGCATGTTCGTGATTGATGCGGTCTTCGTTCGTGATCCTTTCGTACCGCTTCGCCTGGACCGGATGGTTTTCCCCCGAGCACTGTCCGCCTGACGGACCGCCAGGATCCGCTCCAGCAGCATGCTTGCTGGTTCGTCGTTGGGATCCTGGGGCACCAGTTCGCCGCGGAAGGCCTTGGCCAGCAGGGCTGGGGTGAGACGATCGACGAACTTGCGGGCGGCGGTTAGTTTGGCTTCGAGTTGGTCAGCGAGGGAGAATAGGGATTCCACCTGATCACAGATTTCAAACACCTCATCCTTGGGCGGAACTCTGATTGGAAAGTCCTTGATTTTTGAAAGATTAAGATTTGGCTGATTTCCTCCCTCGGCCAACTGCCGCATCTCAAGATAGTTTGCCTTCAATGCAATCTTAATAAACGGCATCAGATGCAGCTCTTTTGGCGAGTGAATAGCCGCGCAGGCTTGGTTGATGGTGGCTGCGATGCCAAGCTCGCTGACTTGCCCTCTCGTTTTACCTTCGCCATACATGGCAACGAGAAGCGTACCTTCAGGAAAGATCCTCAACCGCCCTGCTTTGATGCCAATTTCGGTCACAAACTCATTGGCAATGCGGATGCGAACACTCGCGTAGTCCTTCGTCAGAACCTCCATTCCCAGGAGCGACGCCATCAGGGCCGTTACCCTCTGCTGTCCGTCGATCAGGATGCGCTTGCCAGCAGATGTAGTGCCGTCCTTGAGCTTCACTGTGGGGTTTCGCCAGGCGATGAGGTAGCCCACCGGAAACCCCTGGTAGAGGGAATCCAGCAGATTCCGCACCTTTGTGGCCTCCCACACGAAAGGCCGCTGGATCTCAGGAATGGCGATCTCGCCGCTCTTCACCCACGTCAGCAGGGTGTCGATCGGATGGGGGGTCACCGAGTAGCGCTGCGTGGCCATCTATCAGCGCTCCCCCAATAACTGCCGCACCAGAGCAATCAACTCTTTTTTCGTGAAACTCTCCAACGGTGGCGGCGGTGGGGTCACACCATGGCGTTCAAGGACTTTGGCAAGTGCAACCTTCTGGAGCTTGGAGTAGCCCTTGATCCCATGCTCCTTGCACAGCCGTTTGAGGCTGGCCACAGATTGCTTCAGGAAGCTCCCCTTCCCCAGCAGGGCTATGGGGGCTTGAGTTGTTCCTTCTGGATGGGGATCCTGGAGGTCCTGGAGTGCAGAATTGGAGCGCTGCAGATGCTCTGCCATCCGGCGGTACACCCGGGCATCGGTGCCAGCGAGTTCCCGGTTGGTCTGCTCCAGCAGATCGGCGATCCACGGGACCGCGCTCATGGCTGCCCACCAAGCTGGTTCGAGGAATTGGTCTCCTCGACCGCTTCGGCGGCCAACGCAGCAGCCTTTGCTTTCACCGTGCGCCAGCGCGTCGCCTGCTCGATCAAGCGGCGGAACATCTCCACAAGCCAGAAGCCGCTTTGCCGCTCGCTCTCGTCGATCAGCCCAACCATCGCATCGCCAGTTTCCTCCAACTCGCGGATCACGCTGCCAAGCTTGGCGTTGAGGGCATGAAGGCGAGCCTTGGCCCGCGCCTCATCGGCCAGATCCGCCTCCAGCTCCACCAGCTCCCGCTGCAACTCGGTGATCACCACCCCCCGCCGGTCGCTTTGGGCCTTGAGCACGCCCCGGGAGCGGTTGGCCGAGACCAGGGCAGCTCGGCAGTCCTGGTAGGTGGTTGGCAAAGCCGCTGGATCTGGCGTGATGGGGAATTCTGTGGCGGAGCGCAGGGGCATTAGGAGTCGATGGGCTGCGGCTGCCTCAAGGATTGCCGATGTAGGGCAGTTTTGCCTTGGTTGTTCACAGGGGTCTCCGGTACCACAACCTTCCGCGACAAGAGCCAGGGTTCCCTCAGGTATCTCAGAACCTCCACGCCAGGAATATCAAAGGCGAATGGCACGCGGCTGCCACCTGCGATCCAGTCAGCGGCAGATCCTCTTCGCCGCGGTTTTCTGCGACCAAGCACTGTTCAACGAAGGCCTCGACATCCCCGAGATCGACACGGTGCTGTTCCTGCGCCCCACCGAGAGCCACCTGGTGTTCCTGCAGCAGGGTTGGCCAGGCCCACCGGAGCTTCCGCTTCGACCTTCGCTACCGCGCCCTGTTCGGCGGCAGCCGCGACCAGCTCAAACAGCAGATCGAGCAGGGCTTTCCCTTCCTGCCGGCCGGCTGCAGCCTCCAGCTCGATCGGGTGTCGAGCGAGCGGGTGCTGGCGAACCTGCGCGAGTCGTTGCCAAGCCGCCGGCCCCAGCTGCTGGCGGAATGCCGCCGCCTCGGCCGCTGTTCCCTGGCGGCGCTGCTCGACGGGCTGGGCATGGAGCTGGGGGAGTTCTACCGGGTGGCGGGGTCGTGGGCGCTGCTGCAGCGGGAGCTGGGCTGGGTAGCCGGGGTGGCCTCGGGTGGGCCCACGGTGGATGAGGAGCGGCTGGGGCGTGGCGTTGGGCGTTTGCTCCACCTGGACGACACCGACCGCCTCTCCTTCCTCCTGCAGGGTCTCGCCCATGGACAGCCGCCTGTGGTGCAGAGCCTGAGCGGAACAGACCGCCTTGCCCTGCAAGACGCCCTGGACCGTCTCTGGGCCTGTCCAGCCTTTCTCGATGAGCTGCGCGACCTGTGCACCCTCCTGTTGGAGCGCACCGACCACCTCGCCCCTCCCCTGGTGTGGGATCAGCCCGTGCCCCTGGCCCTCCACGCCCGCTACAGCCGCGCCGAGATCTATGCCGCCTTTGGGCTGATCACCGATACGCAGCAAACCACCGGCCAGTCGAGGGTGTTGTTCGATCGGGCCACCCAATGCGACGTCTTCTTCATCACCCTCAAAAAGAGTGAGCGCCTGTTCTCCGCCACCACCCGCTACAACGACTACGCCATCTCCCCGTGGGAGTTCCACTGGGAGAGCCAGAGCAACACACGGGAAGCTTCCGCCACCGGGCAGCGCTACATCCACCACCGCGAGCGCGGCAGCCGGGTGCTGCTGTTCGTGCGGGAGGAGAACAAACAGGGTGGTGTGACGCTGCCGTTCCTGTGCCTGGGCTTTGCCGAGTATGTGAGCCACGAAGGGGAACGGCCGATGGCGATCCGCTGGCGGCTGCAGCGGCCGATTCCGGGCGCCCTCTATCCGGAGCTGGCGGTGGCGGTTTGAGGGTCTCCATCGTCAGCTCGGGTTGAGCTCCTGCAGCAAGGCACGGCAATGGTCCTTGAGGCTGGGCAGATCGACCTGAATGGCACCCCAGACAAGGCGATCACTCACATTCAGATATTCATGCGTGAGAAGATTGCGAAAGTCGATGATCTGCCTGCCCTCCGGAATGGAAGCGAACAGGGCTGGCGACCTCCGGGAGATCACTTTGAGCGCTTCTCCAATGATGATGAATTCCCGCTCCACTGCGGAGCGAATCAGGCGGCTTTGACCATAGGTCTCGCTATTGAGGACGACGGTGGCTTCCTCGATAGCGGCGGCTGCCTCAATGATGTCATTGAGATAGGCAGATGGATCACGCTGCATAGAGCATCTGCTTGTCAGCCTCGATCGAAGCCTTGATATAGGGATTGCGAACCGCGTCTGCCATCACCAGGTCAACCTGGGCTGGGAGTTGCAGGCGAAGCTCATTGAGCAGGCTGAAGTACGCCTTGTAGAGAGCCCCTGCATCGCAGGGCTCGAATTCCACCAGCAGGTCGATATCGCTCACGCCAGGTTGGTAGTCGGAGCCCACGACAGAACCGAAAGCATGCAGGCGCGCCACACGATGGCGGCGGCAGGCTTTGGTGATTGCCTGGCGTTGCTGTGGGGTGAGTGCGATAGCCATGACTTCATTGTGGCGTGCCTTCACCGAGGCCAGCACGTCCAGCATCCTCTCCAGCTCGTCGATGACGGCCTGCTCCACCTCGATGCCCCCGGCTTCGATCCAGGCAGCGAACGCCTCTGGCACATTCTGATGGCCCAGCTCTGGGCCGCCGCCGACCTCCGCGCCGAGCTGGTGGAGCTGTTCGAGCTGCTGCTGGAGCGCACCGACCATCTGGTGGCACCCCTCACCTGGCCGTTCCTGGCCGCTGGCGAACCAGCGCCCCCGGTGCCCCTTGGCCTGCACGGCCGCTACTCCCGCGCCGAGGTGTTCGCCGCCTTCGGCTTGCTGAACGACGCCCGCACCTTCCCCGGCCAGGAAGGGGTGTTCTTTGATGAAGCCACCCGTTGCGAAGTCTTCTTCATCACCCTCAAGAAATCCGAGCGCCTGTTCTCCCCCACCACCCGCTACAACGACTACGCCATCTCCCCGCGGGAGTTCCACTGGGAGAGCCAGAGCAACACCCGGGAAGCTTCCGCCACCGGCCAGCGCTACATCCACCACCGCGAGCGCGGCAGCCGGGTGCTGCTGTTCGTGCGGGAGGAGAACAAGCGGGGCGGTGTCACCCTGCCGTTTCACTGCCTCGGCTTTGCCGATTACGTCAGCCACGAAGGCGAGCGACCGATGGCGATTCGCTGGCGGCTGCAGCGGGCGATCCCGGCGGCGTTCTATCCGGAGCTGGCAGTGGCGGTGTGAGGGCGGCCAGACTGCTCACACCAAGGGGGTGGCCCCATGACCTACCGCATCCGCCTGCTCGAAACCGAAGAAGGCTGGGCTGTGAGCTGCCTCGACCTGCCTGGCTGTCACTCCCAGGGCAACACACGCGAGGAAGCTCTCAGCAACATCCGCGAGGCCATCACCCTTTGGCTTGAGGTCGAAGCCGAGGAGGCCGGCGTGAAGAGCGTGGAAACGCTCGAACTGGCGCTGTAATGCCCCGGCTGCCGGGGATCAGCCAGAAGCAGGCCGTGCGGGTGTTCCAGAAGCTCGGCTATCGCGTCGTGCGGGAATCAGGCCACCTGATCATGAGCAATGGCACCACGCGTCTCGTGATTCCGCGCCACGACCCGACCAACGCCATCACCATGGGCGCCATCGCCCGGGATGCAGGGCTCACGCCGGAGCAGTTCCGCCAGCTGCTCTGATGGTCGAAGAGGAGCGACTCAGCCGGGCCCGCGGCGCTTCCGATCCCGTAGAACGGGCGAGAGGAGCTGGGCGTGCACGGTACGAGAGCCACGAGGGCGATCCGCTGGAGGCTGGAGTGGGAGATCCCGGCAGCTTGGCTGCCGGTGATGGCATAGGCGGTTTAGCGTCTGCTGAAGTCCCTAAGCGCACGACAGGCCTGGAGAGCCCATGCGTCTCGCCGAGCTGCAACGACTGGCCCCCCAGCTCCATGAGTTGCTCGCCCGCCATGGCGCCAGCAATCCGGCGGTGTTCGGCTCTGTGGCGCGGGATCAGGCCACGCCCGGCAGCGATGTTGATCTGCTCGTGGACCTTCCGGCCGGCGCCAGCCTGTTTGACCGTGTCGAGCTGAAAACGGCCCTTGAGGATCTGCTGCTCACTCGGGTGGATCTGATCCGACGCCGCAACCTCAAGCCCGAACTCAAAGCCACGGTGGAAGCTGAAGCCATCACCCTGTGATGTTGAGGCCTTCCTCGCCAAGGATTACCTCCAGGATGCCGTGATCCGTTGTCTTGAGATCCTTGGCGAGGCCACCAAGCGTCTCAGCCCTGAATTCCGTCGTCTTCACCCCGATCTGCCCTGGCGGGCCATGGCAGGGATGCGAGATGTCCTGATTCACGCCTACGACCAGGTGGATCTTGAAGAGGTCTGGATGGCCTATCAGCGCTTTGCGGAGATCCGTCGCCAGATCGACGCAATCCTCAATCAAGACTGAGGCCGCCAGCCACCGCGAAGGCGTGCTCGCTCACCAGCCCAGCCCAGTGCGGCGGCAAGCCCTGCATCAGAGGCATGCGGATCCGCGTGAGCGATGTGCTCGATCTTTATGCCGCTGGGCTCTCCCCCGATCAGATCCTCTCCGAGCTTCCTGATCTTGAGCCGGAAGATCTCCAGGCAGCCCTCAGCTACGCCGCCCGCGAGTTGAACCACCCTGTTCTGGTGGCGTGATTCTCTGGCTTGATGGCCGGTTGTCACCAGCCCTCGCGAGTTGGATCACAGCACAATTCGTTCCGATCCAGGCGGTGCCAGTCAAAGAGCTCGGCCTCAGGGATCAGGCCATCACCAGTCTCCGTGACGGGGAACCCTGGGTCGAAATTCGCTCACCACGCTGAATCCCCTGCGCTACCTGCCACACGCGGCTCGCGGTTGCTGCTGTACCGCTGCGCGGAAGCCTTCGGCTACATGCAGGAGCAGCGCCAGCGTGGCGGAGCCACCTACGAAAGCCACGAAGACGAGCCGATCGTGTTGGTCGCAGAGCGACGATTCGCTGGCGGCTGCACAGGGCGATACCGGCGGCATAGCTGCCGGTGATGGCGTTGGCGGTTAGAGGGGAGCAGCATCCATGGCCAACCCCCGTCAGACTGAGATCACTGACTTCAGGGTCATGGAACTCACCGCTGTTCTCACCCCTGCTGAGGAAGGCGGATACGTAGCCTTCAATCCTGAAACAGGCACCAGCACGGAGGGGGAATCCATCGAAGAGGCCCTCGCCAACCTGCGCGAAGCCAACAAGCTCTATCTCGAGGAGTTTCCAGCTGTCGTCAAGGGCCATCCCCTTGTGACCATATTCAGCGTTCCTGCGTATGCCTAAGCTCCCGCACCTTTGGTGATGCGGAGCGGCAGCTGAGGCAGGCCCAAGTTGATGTGCGCGAGTTCCTGGACCTTCTCTGAACTGACTGGAAAACCGCCGACGCCCCCTGGATCCACCGCGAAGGCGTGCTCCGGCACCAGGCCAGCGTGCCGGAAGCAGGCAGCAAGCACGCAAGCGCCGCAGACGGGACGGGCACCCCTACGATCGATGCTTGATGCGTGAACATCAGATGCGCACCACCCTGCAGCTCGACGACGACGTGCTGGCGGCGGCGCGGGTGCTGGCCCGGCAACGGCGAACCAGCCTGGGTGCCGTGATCAGCGAGCTGGCGCGCCAGGCCCTGGTGGCGCCAGCGCCAGGCTCCGGCTCCGAACAGCAGCAGTCCGACCATCGCAACGGCCTGCCCCTGCTGCCCTGGAAGGAGAAGGGAGCACCGGTGGATCTGGAGCTCGTGAACAACCTGCGCGACGAGCTGGCGTGAGTGTGGCTCTGCTGGATGTGAACGTGCTGATCGCCTTGCTGGATCGGCGCCACGTGCACCACGAACCCGCCCATGGCTGGTTTGCCGCAGCTCAGGCGAAGGGCTGGGCCACCTGCCCGCTCACACAGAACGGCGTGCTGCGGGTCCTCGGCCAGCCGCGTTATCCCAACAGCCCGGGGCCACCGGCGGTGGTGGCGCCACTGGTGGCGGAGCTGATCCGCCATCCGCACCATCAGTTCTGGCCAGACTCGCTCAGCCTCCTGGACCAGAGTCGTGTGGATCCTTCAAGGCTGCTGGAGGCCAGCCAGCTCACCGACACCTATCTGCTGGCGCTGGCGGCGCACCGCGGCGGCCGGCTGGTGAGCTTCGATCGCCGCCTCAGCTGCGAGGGGGTCGCCGGCGGCCGCGAGGCCCTGTGGTTGATCAAGGCCTGAGACAGCTCAGAACGAGCGGCATCGGCTCACGACGAACAGCTGTAGTGGGACACCCCGCCGGCGTTGAAGAATTCCCTGGGCTTCAGACGGTCGTATCTGGCCTCCAGCTCCGCCGATGGCTCCTCGTAGGGATGGCTGAACACCGCCTGCAGCTCCTGGATCAGGGTGGTGTCACCTTGCGCCGCCTGTTCATAGGCCGGAGCGACCAGCCACTCGCGCCAGTTGATAGCCGGGTTCACGCGGTTCATTGCCGCGGAGGTCTCGCCGAGGTCGCCGTTGGCTGTGATCTGATCACGCCAGCGCTTCAGCCAGCGGGTCCATTGCGCATCGAGTTCTTCGGAACTCGGCAGGTAGAAGCTCTCCTTCAGAGCTGAGAGTTGCTCGGGGATGGCCGACAGCCTGCGGAAGAAGATCGTGTAGTCAACCTTCGAGCGCACCATCAGCTCCAGCAGCTCGTTCACCAGCGCGGCGTCGTAGGTGATCAGGCCGAGCTTCCTGGCCCACATGGCCTCAAGCTCCTGCTGCATCGCCTCGGCGAAGCCCTCCCGGATCTGATCCAGCCGCGCCAGGGCCTGCGTGTTCTCTGCGAGCAGCGGCCGGATGGCGGCCCAGAACATCTGGTAGTTGGCTTCGGCCGCCACCGGTTGGTTGAAGAAGGAGAAATGCTGGCCGCCGCCGGTCCAGGGCTGAAAGAGGGGATCGAACAGTTCGCAGAATCCGAAGGGGCCGTAGTCGAGGGTGTAGCCACCAGCGGCGCAGTTGTCGCTGTTGAAATTGCCCTGGCAGTAGCCCACCCGCATCCAGTTCGCCACCAGGGAGATGAGCCTTCCGCGGAACAACCGGGCCAGCTCCAGCACCTGCTCGCTGAACGCCAGACCCGGATCAATCTCCGGCCGGTAGTTGCGCTCGATCAGGTGCGCCACGATCATCCGCAGTTCGTTCAGGGCCTCCGGATGGGCACCGCTGCGGACGCGGCGGGCGAACAGCTCCAGCTGGCCCACGCGCAGAAAGGATGGGGCAACACGGGTGGTGATCGCCGCAGGGTTGTCCACCAGGATGTCGGGATCAAACGACCTGGAGTTCGGGGAGTACCAGGGCCTGCGCACGGTTTCGGATCGGGACCCATAAAGCGTCAGCGAGCGTGAGGTGGGAACCCCCAGGGCGTGCATGAACTCCTGGGCCAGAAACTCGCGCACGCTGGAGCGGAGCACGGCGCGGCCATCGGCGCCGCGGCAGTAGGGCGTGGGGCCACCACCTTTCAGTTGCATCTCCCAGCGCCGGCCGTTGAACACGCCTTCGAACACGGAAATGGCCCGGCCATCGCCGTAGCCGTTGCCGGTGCCGAACGGGCACTGCTGGATGTATTCGGTGCCGTAGATCGAGAGGGCGTAACCGGTCGCCCAGCCAACCGGTCGCATCGGCTCGGTCGCCACGGTGATGTCACCGGAAAACAGACGGCGGAAGTGCTCGTCGTGGGCCAGCTGATCGCTCAGGCCCAGTTCGTTGAAGAGGGCTCTGCTGTGCGCCACGTATTCCGGCGCTGGAAGCGGGGTTGGCGTCACCGGCACGTAATGACCGGAGAACACCTGGCGGGGCCGGTGATCGTGGCCATCGCCGGTGGCCTGAGGATCCGCCTGCAGGGAATCCATCAGCGAATAATCAGCCCGTTGGGCAAACTCTGCGAACGTGGTTGTTGGCGTTGTGATCGGAGTTGAGGTCGGCACTGAAGACGGCACGGTTGACGAAACTGTTGTCGGCACGGGTCTCTCGGGTGTGGCGCGGCCTGGGCATGGCCATGGCGTTGAGGTCCTCATCCTGGCGAGCCTGCCGCCATCGGTGGAACAGCGGTTGAGGAGGGGTTCGAGCTTGAACTCTGCCGGCGCCGGGCGGGAGAATCCGGCGGCCTGGATGCCGGGCTGTGGCTTGGCCTGGCAGCGGGGTTCTGGGCTGATCAAAGCTCAGCCATGGACATCGGTCTCAGGCAGCCCAGTCCGCCAGCTGCAGCCCCTCCACACGACTGAATTCTCGGACGTTGTGGCTCACCAGGGTGGCTTCGATGGCCAGGGCGTGGCAGGCAATCCAGAGATCATTGGCGCCGATGGGCGTGGCCCGCCGTTTCAGGGCCGTGGCCTGAATGGCGTAGTGCTCGCAAATGCCTGAACCCTGGGGATAGAGAACCGGCACCTGCCGGGCCAGGGTCTGCAGGAGCTGCAGGGTGACGTTCCGGCGCAGGCTGCCTTCCGCTCCGCGCAACAGTTCAGCCCAGGTGATGAACGACATGGCCAGCGTGTCGTTCTCACTGAGGGCGTCGATGTGCTCGGCAACCTGGGGCGGGCGATTCTTGCTCAGGTAGATGAGGATGTTGGTGTCGAGGAGGTAGATCACAACGCCTCGCGCTCCTGCACTGGCAGCTTTTCGGCCTGCTGCTGCTCCAGAGCCTCCACGAACTCGGCATCAAAGCCGCTGAGTGCCTGAAGCAGGGCCTGGCCTCGCTGACTGGGGCAGGGGTGGATGAGCAGATCTCCCTCCACAGTGCGGCTCACCTGTACCCGATCGGTGCTGAGCCGGAACTCAGCGGGAATGCGCACGGCCTGGCTGTTGCCGTTCATGAACACGCGGCTTGGCAGCGCTTCCACAGGACCAGCTCCGACGTGTGTACAGAGGAGTGTATACGATCTGCTGGAGCGACGGCGTTCTGCTTTCCGCGCGATGACGCACCCAGCCACACAATTCGCTCGTGATGGGGTTGGCATGATCGCGGGGTTGGCGGTTGAGCGGTGAGATCTGGATCGTCACCGCCCAGCTGCGGGAAGCCGCTCGAAGGCGCCGAACTTGCCGATCACCTGTCCCTTGGCGTCGTAGGTCACCACCTCCAGGGCGCTGGAGCCATCCAGCGGCATCGCCAGCTGGATCACCGCATCCCCCGTGCTGCAGGGTCCGAACCTGAGCGTGAGCCGGGCCACTCCGAACACCAGATCCGTCGGCTGGCTGGGCGGCACCAACTGATCGGGATAGCGGCCGTTGCGGCCCCAGGGGAGGTTCTCCACGCTGTAGTCGCTGTCGCAGATGCCGTTGGCCTTGTTGCCCCAACGGATCCGGTTCGGCTCCACTGTGAGCACATCGATCACCGCCCGGCCGGCCGTGCTCTGCCCCTGCCAGCGGCCCAGAAAGAAGTTGTCATTGGCCCAGCCCTTTGGCTTGGGGATCGCCGCCTGGGCGGAAGGCCAGGGCACCTGCGGGGTGCCCGGCCCCTTCTCCAGCGGGATCGTGTGGTCATGGCGGCTGAGGTTGCAGGGGATTTCGCTGCTGTTCGCCAACGCCGGTGCCACCGATCCAGCGGAGCTGAGAGCCAGGGCAAGCGGGAGCAGGCGGGACAGGCGGATCAGCACAGGCGGAACAATCGACAGCTTCGTCAAGCAACAGTGAACGGCGGCCAGGCAGCCTCGGCAAGCCGCCGGGCCCATCACCCCGGCCAGCGCCAGGCGCCCCGCTCCAGGGTGGTCTGACCCTGCACCACCGTCGCCCCGACCTCCCGCTGCAGCTGCACGTGGCTGCAGTGCTCCTGAGCGGCCAGCGCGCCGATCAGCTCTGGGGCATGGGCAATCACCCACACCTGAGTGCGCTGAGCCGCTGAATGGATCAGCCGCGCCAGCGGCGCCAGCAGATCGGGGTGGAGGCTGCTCTCCGGTTCGTTGAGCACCAGCAGAGGCGGCAGGCGCGGGCTGAACAGCGCCACCGTCAGCAGCATGTAGCGCAGCGTGCCGTCCGACAGTTCCGAGGCTTCCAGCGGCCGCAGCAGACCCGGCTGGTGGAAGCGCAGCCGGAACAGCCCCGCCTCCGTGCTCACGCTCAGATGACAGCCGGGGAAGGCATCCTCGATCGCCTGCTGCAACCCGTTGCCGTCTCCGCTCTCCAGGATCGTCTGCACCGCAGCCGGCAGGTCGCCGCCGTCACCCGCCAGGGCGAAGCAGCGCGTGCCCACCCGCGGTTGCCGCGCCGGCGCGCCGGCATCGGTGCGGAAGCTGTCGTAGAAGCGCCAGCTGAGGATCTGCTCGCGCAGCACATGCACCTCGGGCTGCTCCTGCGGGTCGGCGCCGCTCTGGAACAGACTCCGGTCGGGATGGGCCTGCCCCCCCCTGCTGCTGAGCACGGCGCGGGGATGAAAGCTGCCACCGGCCCAGATCCATTCGCCCTTCAGGGCCGGATCGAGCGCGAAGGCCGTCTGCCGCTCCTGGGGGTAGCCCAGCTCGATCGCATAGGAGAAGGGATCGGCCGCGAAGCCCAGGCGCAGGCGCACCGGTCGCTGACGCGGGCCGCCCTGCACCGGCTGCTCCCCCTTCAGCATGTCCCGGCTCAGCCGTTCCGGGCCGGCCCACATCACCGCCGGCAGGCCCCCCTCCCTGGCCAGGGCCCCCACCATCTCGCCGCGGGCAGCGGCCACGATCAGGCTCAGGGCCCGGTAAAGATTCGACTTGCCGCTGCCGTTGGCACCCGTCACCAGCGTCAGCCGCTTGAGGGGGAGCACCACGTTCTGCAGGGAGCGGTAGCCGCTCACGGCGAGATGGCTGAGCGCGGGACTCTGTGGGCGTTGATGTGTCACCGTTTCCGTCCGGCCAGGCTCAGCGCAGCGCTCACAGCGGAGACGGCGATCAGGGTGGGGTGCTTCATGGCGGCATCATGCCGATGGTGATGTGTTGGCACGCTTCGGGGGGGGGAATCGACAGAAACTGCTGGGATTGCTCCCCATGGCAGTCAGATCCCGCTAAGGCGAAGGCACGAGCAGAGCCTCCATGAGCTGGCTGGAGCCCACCAATCTGCTGCTGCTCGCCTGCGCCCTGATCTACGGCCTGATCGGGGAATGGGTCGATGGCGGCATCCTGCTGGTGTTCGTGGTGGGCATCAGCCTGCTCGATGCCATCCAGCAGCAGCGCAGCAACCGTGCCCTGGCCGAGCTGGCCCGTCTTTCGGCGCCCCGCGCCCACGT
This sequence comes from Synechococcus sp. CS-205, assembly GCF_025128255.1. Taxonomy (NCBI): domain Bacteria; kingdom Bacillati; phylum Cyanobacteriota; class Cyanophyceae; order Synechococcales; family Synechococcaceae; genus Synechococcus; species Synechococcus sp. CS-205. The sequence continues at coordinate 49,616 of NZ_JAHLZB010000008.1, read as the reverse complement.
GCGCCGCGACGGCCAGGAGCTGGACCTGCCCGCCGAGCAGGTGCGTGTGGGCGATCGGCTCCGGCTGGAGGAAGGCGATCGGGTGGCGGCTGATGCCGCCCTCAGCGAAGGGGTGGGGCTGTGGCTGGATGAGTCCCTGCTCACCGGTGAATCGCTGCCGGTCGCCCGCTCCACGCCCGGGGAGCGGATCCTGGCGGGTTCGCTGGTGGCCGGTGGCCGCGGCTGGGCCGAGGTGGTGGCCGTGGCCGATGCCACCGAACTGGGCCGGCTCGGCAGCAGCCTGGCCACGGTGCAGCCACCGGCCACCCGGCTGCAGCGCCAGACCCGCCGCCTCACCGGGCGCCTCACCGTGCTGGCCCTGGGGCTCTGCGCGGCCCTGGCGGTGATCCAGGGAGCGATCAGCGGCGACTGGCCCCAGGCCCTGCTCGCCGCCCTGGCCCTGGCCCTGGCGGTGTTGCCCAACGAGATCCCCGTGGTGCTGGCCCTGTTCCTGGCCCTCGGCGCCCTGCGCCTGGCCCGGATCGGGGTGCTGGCCCGCTGGCCCGCCGCGGTGGAGAGCCTCGGCAGCGCCACGGTGCTCGCCGTCGACAAGACCGGCACGCTCACCGAGAACCGCATGGGGGTGCAGCGGCTGCTCACCTGGCCGCAGCTGGAGGGCTGGCAGGCGGGGGAGCCTCTGGCGGAACCCTTTCACGGTGTGGTGGAAATGGCGGTGCTGGCCAGCCGCGGCGATCCGGTGGATGCCATGGAACGGGCGATCCAGCGCCTGGCCGCCGACCACCTCGACGGCACCGAACACCTGCATCCCGACTGGCCCCTGGAGCGCGAATACCCCCTGCAGAGCGATCTGCTGGTGTTCTCCCGCCTCTGGCACGACGACGACGGGGGCTTGCAGCTGGCCGCCAAGGGGGCGCCCGAGGCGATCGCCGATCTGTGTCACCTCAATGCCGGGCAGACCACCGCCCTGCTGGCCGCCGCCGATGGGCTCGCCGCCAGGGGGCTGCGGGTGCTGGCGGTGGCCCGCGGACTCGATGGCGTGCCGGTGCACGAGGGTCAGCCGTCCGCAGGCGGCGGCGCTCTGCCGGATCACGTGCACGGCTACCTGTTTGAACCGGTGGGGTTCCTGGCCCTGGCGGATCCGCTGCGCCCGGATGTGCCGGCGGCGATCGCCACGGCGCGGGGTGCGGGCGTTCGCGTGGTGATGATCACCGGTGACAGCCCGGTGACGGCCCGCTCGATCGCCGATCAGGCGGGCCTGCCGCCCGGTCCGGTGCTCTCCGGCCCCGAGCTGGGCACCCTCTCTGCGCAGGAACTGGCTGTCACGATCCGCGAGGTGGGGGTCTTTGCCCGGGTGATGCCCCAGCAGAAGCTGCAGCTGGTGCGTGCGCTGCAGGCCGCCGGTGAGGTGGTGGCGATGACCGGCGATGGCGTCAATGACGCCCCGGCCCTCAAGGCCGCCGACATCGGCGTGGCGATGGGCCAACGGGGCACCGCCGTGGCCCGTGAATCCGCCGATCTGGTGCTGCTCGACGACACCTTCAGCGATCTGGTGGCGGCCCTGGAACTGGGCCGACGAGTCGACGCCAACCTGCACCGGGCGCTGGGCTACACCCTGGCGATCCACCTGCCGATCGCGGCGCTCGGGCTGGTGCCGCTGCTGCTGAGCGGCCAGGCACTGATCCTGCTGCCGGTGCACATCGCTCTGCTGCACCTGGTGATCGATCCCGCCTGCACGGTGGTGTTCGAGGCGCTTCCCGCTACACCGGGCCTGATGCGGCAGCCACCCCGCCCGCCGGAGGCGCCCCTGTTCGGGTCCGACACCTGGCGCCATTCGCTCAGCCAGGGCGCCGTGGTGATGGTGGCCGCCCTGGTGCTGGTCTTCTGGCCCGAAACCGACGCCGCCACCCACCGCAGCCTGGTGTTCTCACTGCTGCTGCTCGCCGGCGGGGGGCTGGTGTGGCTGAACGGGGATCCCCGCAGCCGCATCACCGCCGCCGGTGCCGGCATCGGCCTTGGGCTCTGGCTGCTGCTGCTGGCCATTCCCGGGTTGCAGCAGCTGCTCAGCCTCGCCCCGCTGCAGCCATCCGGGATCCTCACCGTGCTGATCACCACCGCGCTCGCCCTGCTGCTGGCGGGCCTGCTCAACCGCCGGCTGGCCTGAAGCCGCCATCGGACTGCACGCGATCGTGCGGAAATCGCTTGGCAAGCTTCGTCGATCAGGCGGCCAGGAAGCCGAAGTGCTGCGCCAGGAAGCCGCGCAGGCCGCTCTGGGCCTGGAGGTCGAGTTCAGCGGACCATTCCGCCTCGGTGATGTCGGCCTCACCCAGGCCCAGACCCTCCACCAGGCGCCGGTAGGCCACCTTCTCCAGGGGGTTGATGCTCGATGTGTCGCCGGGCCGCCGGCCGACGCGGATCATCATGTAGGCCAGCTTCAGGGCCAGCTGCCGGTCTTCCTCTGAGCGCAGTCGGGGGATCAGGACATCGAGCGCCTCGGGTTGCAGGGTGCGATCAGCCAGCACCTCCGCCGCCTCGGCGGGCAGCGGTGCACCCCCATCGGCCACGATGTAGCGCTCCACCAGACGGGCCAGCAGCTCCCTCTCCTCCTCCGAGAACTCTCCATCCGACCAGGCCACACAGCAGAGGATGCGCAGCAGGTCGAGGTTGCCGGCAGGCGGGGTGTCGGTGCTGGGCGCCATGAACAGGATCCGGTGGGCATCGCAACAGCCATTCTGACGGCTCGTCCTGATTCCCCTCGGCCTGGATGTCCTCCGGGCCGAACCCCTGACAGGTTCCGTGCGCGTGGCTACAGCAGGAACAGAAGAGTCCACCCCATGCCTGCCAACACCACCAATGCGCCTGCCAGCCACCAACCCCGCCATGACGGGATGGAGAGCGGGCATCACAGCGATCCCTATCAACAGCGCCACAAACCGTCCCAGCCCAGCACCTGTCCGGATTGCCAGGCCACCTTTCACCAGGGGCGCTGGACCTGGGAAGCCCCGGAGACAGGCGCCGCCAGCCACCGCTGCCCGGCCTGTGAACGGATCCGGGATGGGGTTCCCGCAGGCGAGCTGCGCCTCTCGGGCCGTTTCCTGACCGAACACGCCGAGGAGGTGATGCAGCTGGTGAGCAACACCGAGGACCACATCCGGCAGGAGCATGCGCTCGAGCGCCTGATCGACAGCAGCGGCGATCCCTCCAGCGGGGAGGTGCTGCTGCGCTTCACCGGCATCCACGCCACCCATGGCCTGGGTGAGGCCCTGGTGCATGCCTTCGGAGGAACGCTGGAAGCGCCCTTTGCTGACGCCGGCTCACCCATGCGCGCCAGCTGGCAGCGGGATTGAGCGATCCCTCAGGGCCTGCGGAACCGTCGCAGCTCCCAGGCCGTGAGCCGCTGCTTGGTGTCGTACGTCAGGCTCACCTGCCGGAAGTGGTCGGCATCGAGGCGGCAGCCCACCTGCAGGGCAAAGGCCCCCTCCGGCAGCTGCTCCGGCAGGGAACAGAGCAGGCCATCAGCGAAGCCGGCGGTGAGGTCGTTGCTGCTGAACTGGCTGCCGCGGAAGGGCTCGCACGGCTGCGGCTCCCCATCCGCGGCGGGCCAGCGGTGGGGCTCCAGGCGCTCCAGCTCGCCGGGCCAGCCCTCCTGCTCCGCCAGCAGGGCCCGCCAGTCGCTGGCCGCAGGGCGGGGTGGGTCGGGCTCAGGGGCCAGGCCGCAGCGGAAGGGAACCACCCCCAGGCTCTGCAGACGCCAGCCGGGGGGATCGCCCGGGGCTGCTGCCAGAGGCGCGTAGAGCAGCACCAGCATCGAGCGGGAGCGGCCCCGGAACAGGTTCACTTCGTGGCCGAATCGCGGCTGCTGGCCGTCCACCGCCAGGCTCGACTGGCCGGCAGCGCCGCGGAACTGCCAGCACTGTCCGCCGCCGTTGTAAGTGGAGCGCGAGAGGGGCAACTGACGGCGGCCGTCCGGAGCGAAGCGCAGACCGCTGCCATCCCACAGACCCGTGTCGGGGTCGGAAAAGCTGATGGCGTAGCAGGTGCCCTCGATCTCCGCGCTGGGGCAGGTGAGGTCCAGCACACCGGTGGAGCTGCGCTCATACCAGCGGCTCGTGCCACACCAGCGGCCCTCGAAGTTGAGCCTGTTGAGCTCCCACTGGCGGTCGTGGCCGGTCATGGCGACTGGAGCGGTGGTGCTGGCGTCAGTGTGGTGGCGGCGCCCTAGCTTTTCGCCAGCCAGCTCAGCCTTGATGCGGATCACGATCGTTGGCTGCGGCTATGTGGGCTCCGCCCTGGCGAGCCACTGGCATCAGCAGGCCAGGCACTGGCTGCGGGTCACCACCACCCGCGAGGAGCGCCTGCGGGAGCTGGCCCCCCTGGCCGATGCGGTGCAGCGGCTGGATGCCGCCGACCCCGATCAGCTGCGCCAGGCCCTCGAGACCACCGAGGCGGCGGTGTTCTGCCTGGCACCCGGCGGCAGCCGCCAGGTGGATGCCGACGGCTATGAGGCCACCTACCTGCGCACCATGGAGGCCGTGGCGGCCGTGGTGCCCCAGCTCCCCGAGCTCCAGCAGCTCGTGTACACCAGCAGCTGCTCGGTCTACGGCGAGGCCACCGGCCTGGTGGAGGAAGACACACACCCCAAGCCCCGGGAGCCCCACGCTCAGATCCTGCGCGACGCCGAAGATCTGCTGCTCGCCTGCCGCAGCCCCCACCGCCGCGTCGCGATCGCGCGGCTGGGGGCGATCTATGGCCCCGGGCGCGAGCTGGAGCCCCGCTTCCGCTCCCTGGCAGGCAGCCGCCGCAAGGGGGATGGGTCGTCCTTGATCAGCTGGATCCACCGCGACGATGTGGTGGCGACCCTGGACTGGGCGGTGGAGCAGGGCTTCGATGGACTGATCAACCTGGTGGACGACGAACCGATCAGCGTGCGCGAGCTGATCGACCGCAGCTGCCACGCCGCCGGCCTCGAGCCGGTGATCTGGGATGGCGACAACGAGCGCGTGGCCAACCCAGCCGCCGAACGGCGAATCTCGAACCGCCGCCTGCGGGAGCTGGGCCTGAGCCTGCAGCACCCTCGCCTGCGGATCCTCGCGGCCTAATCTTGCCGCGCCCATCTGCCCCGCCAGCGATGCGTTCCGTGCCGCTCCACCTCGAGCCCGGCAGCGACCTGCGTCAGGCGCTGGAGCAGCTGGCGGTGGAGCAGAACGCCTCCGGCTTCGTGCTCAGCGTGGTGGGCAACCTGGCCCAGGCCGCCTTCCAGTGCCCCGGCAAGAGCATCCCCACAGTGCTGCGCGGCGAGCTCGAGATCATCACCCTGCAGGGCACCATCGCCCCCGAAGGGGTGCACCTGCACCTGAGCCTCTCCGATGGGGAGTGCCGGGTCTGGGGCGGCCACCTCGAACCAGGCTCCCGGGTGCTCAAGGGCGCCGACCTGCTGGTGGGCCTGCTCGACACGGCAGCGCAGGCCCCGGCTCGCACCACGGCCGCGCCGGAGCCGCGGGTGGCGATCGCCGTGCGCTCCGGTTGCCCCTTCTCGCGGCGGGCCCTGCGCATGCTGCGAACCCTCGGCATTCCCTACCGGCTGATCGAGCCCAGCGCCGATGGCTCCGTGCCCCAGGTCTTCCTCGATGGGCAGCTGATCGGCGGCTACGACGAGCTGGCCCAGCGCCACGGCCGGGGTGAGCTGGAAGCCCTGCGCCAGGGATGAGCGTGCCGCCGGCCGCCGCACTGCAGCTCAGCACCCTGGCTGACTGTGGCCTGACCATCGCCGGCTACCCCCGCTTCCGCTACGACGCCCGGGGGGGTGGCGGCAACGCTCAGCTTGGGCCGCCACGCAGCGACGGGCTCCGGCCGCTGAGCTTCCCTGCGGCAGGGCTGCGCATTCCCCCGCTCAACTGGCGCAGCACCCGTGTCCTGGGGCTGCCCCTGCCGCCGGGGCTGAGCATCGCCATCGAGCCGGAGGAACTGGAGGGGATCATCGATCCCGCCAGCGGCACCCTGGCCCTGAATTTCAGGGCACGCTTCCTCTTCCGCGTGGGGTCTCTCTACCGCGCACCGGCCCTGCTCGTGGCCACCCAGCTGGTCACCGGAGAGGTCAGCAGCCGGCGGCACCAGCGCTGCGGCCAGCGGCTGAGCGCCGATGGCATGGCCCTGCTGGTGGGGGTGGCCACAATCCAGCCCTCTGGCGAGGCCTGGCTGGATCGGTTCCTGGGATTGCCCGATGAGGCCCTGGCGCTGCTGCGTTGCCGCTTCACTCCGGAAGCCGGGGCCGGGTTCCCGTGGGCACCACCTGCAGACCGATCGGCGCCAGGGCAATGAGTGCCAGCTTGACGTGCTGGATCCCGAAGGGGATGCCGATGATCGTCACGAAGCAGGCCAGGGCGGAGCTGAGGTGGCCGATCGCCAGCCACCAGCCCGCCAGCAGGAACCAGATCACGTTGCCCACCAGGCCCAGGGGGCCGGTGCCGAAATCGTTGCGGCCGGTGAGCTCGCGGCGGCTGATCGCCTCCTGGCCGAACGGCCAGAAGGAGAAGTTGCCGATCACGAAGCAGGCCCGCGCCCAGGGGAGGCCCACGATCGTGATCGCGGCCACCAGGCCGGCCAGCCACCAGCCCAGGCCCATCACGAAGCCCCCGAGCACGAACCAGAGGACGTTAAGAACGAAGCGGAGCATCCCTCCAGCTTGGCGTAGATCCGAAAATTGGCAGGCACGTCTCTGGCCAGTCAGCCCTGCCAGCTCGGTTCAGCCTCACCAGAACCACAGCAAAAGCGGGGCAGTTTAGTACCAGCCTCAGGGGCCATCGGCTAGAGTCTGTAAATCTCCTTAACAAAAAGCAGCAAACCCAGATGTACACGCTCGAGAAGGCCACCCAGATCTTCCCCGACACGCTCTCGGCGGACGTGGTCCCCGCGATCACGGCCCGCTACAAGCTGCTCAGCGCCGAAGACCAGCTGGCGCTGATCTGGTACGCCTACCTCGAGATGGGCAAGACCATCACGATCGCCGCCCCCGGCGCCGCCCGCATGCAGTTCGCCGAGGGGGTGCTCAGCCAGATCAAAGGCATGAGTTTTGCCCAGCAGAGCCAGGTGATGTGCGATCTGGCCAACAGCACCGACACAGCCATCGGCCGCACCTACTCCGGATGGTCGGTGAACATCAAGCTCGGCTTCTGGTATCAGCTCGGCGAATGGATGGCCGCCGGCATCGTCGCCCCCATTCCCGAGGGCTACCAGCTCTCCGCCAACGCCGCCTCCGTGCTCAGCTCCCTCAAGAGCGTCGAGCAGGGCCAGCAGATCACATTGCTGCGCAACTTCGTCGTCGACATGGGGTACGACCCCGCCAAGGGCGAGGCCCAGCGCGTCATGGAGCCCGTGGTCGCTCCCACCCCTGAGTCCCAGCGTCAGAAGGTGTCGATCGCCGGTATCGACAACGCCACGGTGAGCGCCTACATGGATCAGCTCAACGCCAACGATTTCGACAACCTGATCGAGCTGTTCCTGCCGGATGGGGCCCTGCAGCCTCCCTTCCAGAAGCCGATCGTGGGCAAGGAGGCCATCCTGCGCTTCTTCCGCGAAGACTGCCAGAACCTCAAACTTCTTCCCGAATCCGGTGTTGCCGAACCCGCCGACGGCGAATTCACCCAGATCAAGGTCACCGGCAAGGTGCAGACACCCTGGTTCGGAGCCGGCGTGGGCATGAACGTGGCCTGGCGCTTCCTGCTCAATCCCGAAGGAAAGATCTACTTCGTGGCCATCGACCTGCTGGCCTCCCCCGCCGAGCTTCTCAAGTTCGCCCCTTGACCCTCGCTACAGCCACGGCCCCTGCCTCCTCCGGCAAGGGCCTTGCGCTGGCGGCACTGATCCTGCTGGCCTGGATCGTGAGTCTGGCGGTGTTGCTGCCAGGTGATTCAGGCCATCTGCCCCTGCCCCTGCTGCTGCTCGCGGTTCTTCTCCGCTCAGTGCTGCACACCGGGCTGTTCATCGTCGGGCACGACGCCATGCACGGCCTGCTCCTGCCGGGCCGGCCCCAGGCCAACCACGGCCTGGGGCAGCTGGCGCTTGGGCTTTACGCCGGTCTTCCCTACCGGGCGTGCCGCGCCAACCATCTGCGCCACCACCATGCCCCGGGCAGTGCGAGTGACCCCGACCACCATCCCCAGCATGGTCCTGGGATTCTGCGTTGGTACGTTCACTTCATGGCCGGCTATCTGGGGGTCGCCCAGATGCTCCTGCTGCTGACAGGGTGGGCTCTACTGGCTCTGATCACGGCACAGTTCAGTCACGGGGCACTGGAGAACGTGCTGCTGTTCTGCACCCTTCCGCTGTTGATCAGCTCCCTGCAGCTGTTCGTCTTCGGCACCTATCTGCCCCACCGGGAACGTCCCGGCGAGAGCAACAGCCACCAGGCCCGCAGCCTTGAGCTGCCTGTATGGCTTTCCCTGTTGGCTTGTTTTCACTTCGGCTATCACTGGGAACACCACGAGTTCCCCACCAAGGCCTGGTTTCAGTTGCCCGGCATGCGGCGCCTTCGCTTCTCGGCCCGGCGGCAATCCCTGCGGCTCGCGCACGAAGCCCTGCCGCGATAAACTCCTGTATCAAAGACTACATCATGGCTGAACCGGCACTGATCACCTGGACGGACGAAGAGCAGGCCATCGCTGAACAGGCGTTCAGTTGTGCCTATGGCCGTGCCGTTCAGTCGGTGATCAGCACCGTGCGCCGCGAGGCCGATTCGATCACATCAGCGCAGGCTCTCTGGCAACTGCACGATTATCTCAGCACCCAGCGCCATATGATGGAAGGACGCTTCGATTTCCGCCTCGACGGCATCCTGTTCGTGTTCGCCAGCCTGGTCAAGGAGGATCTGCTCCGGCTCGACGAACTCAACGGCCTCGACGGCGACAAGCTGGCCAAGATCAAGGCGATGTCGCGGTTCTAGCCCTGGCGCTCCATCGGCCAGACTGAGCAATCCTTTCGAGGCCTCCGCCCCCCATGGTCGTCAGCGGGTCTGCAGCCTCCCCAGCGGCCGCCAGCGTTGCGGGCTCCAGCTCCTTCCCCCTGGCGGCCATCACCGGCCACGGCACCCTCAAGCTGGCCCTGCTGCTGGCGGCGGTGGATCCGGGCCTCGGCGGTGTGGTGATCGCCGGCGGGCGCGGCACAGGCAAATCAGTGCTGGCCCGGGGTCTGCATGCCTTGCTGCCGCCGATCGACGTGCTCGCCCTCGGTGACGCCTGCCGCCGCCTCAACGTCGATCCCCAGCGGCCGGACGACTGGGACGCCACCATTCACAGCCGCATCACCCAGCTGGGCGGTGATCCCACCGGATCCGACCCCACGGCGCTGCTGCCCACCGCGGTGATCCCCGCCCCCTTCATCCAGGTGCCCCTCGGTGTCACCGAAGACCGCCTGGTGGGTTCGGTGGATGTGGCCGCCTCCCTGGCCGCCGGGGCACCCGTCTTCCAGCCCGGTCTGCTGGCCGAAGCCCACCGGGGCGTGCTCTATGTCGATGAGCTCAACCTGCTCGATGACGGCATCACCAACCTGCTGCTGGCGGCGGTGGGGAGCGGCGAAAACCGGATCGAGCGCGAGGGGCTCAGCCTCTCCCACCCCTGCCGCTGCCTGCTGATCGCCACCTACAACCCGGAGGAGGGCGCGATACGCGACCACCTGCTGGATCGCTTCGCCATCGCGCTCTCGGCCAACCAGGTGCTGGGGGTGGAGCAGCGGGTGGCCATCACCAGCTCCGCCCTCGACCACGGCGCCTCCAGCGCATCCTTCCGCGCCCGCTGGCAGGAGGAGAGCGACGCCCTGGCCACCCAGCTGCTGCTGGCCCGTCAGTGGCTGCCCGATGTCACGATCACCCGTGAGCAGATCACCTACCTGGTCAACGAGGCCCTGCGGGGCGGGGTGGAAGGCCACCGCTCCGAGCTCTACGCCGTGCGGGTGGCGCGGGCCCATGCGGCCCTGAGCGGCCGTGACAGCGTCGACGCCGACGACCTGCAGGTGGCGGTGCGGCTGGTGATCGCGCCGAGGGCCCTGCAGCTGCCCCCGCCCGATCCGGAGCAGCCCATGGAGCCGCCGCCGCCGCCCCCTCCCCAGGGGGAGCAGCCGCCCGAGCCCGACACCCCTGACGAGCAGGAGCCCCCGGAGCAGGACCCGCCCGAGCAGGAGGAGGCCGACGACGATCGCGAGGACGACAGCCCCGAGGACCAGGCGCCGCCCCAGGTGCCCGAGGAGTTTCTGCTCGACCCCGAGGCGATCGCCATCGATCCCGATCTGCTGCTCTTCGCCGCCGCAAAATCCCGCAGCGGCGGCAGCGGCAAGCGCTCGGTGGTGCTCTCCGACTCCCGCGGCCGCTACGTCAAGCCGATGCTGCCCCGCGGACCCGTGCGCCGCATCGCCGTGGATGCCACCCTGCGGGCCGCCGCTCCCTATCAGAAGGCCCGCCGCGCCCGCGAACCGCACCGCGCCGTGATCGTGGAGGAGGGGGACCTGCGCGCCAAGCAGCTGCAGCGCAAGGCCGGCTCCCTGGTGATCTTCCTGGTGGATGCCAGCGGCTCGATGGCCCTCAACCGCATGCAGAGCGCCAAGGGGGCCGTGATCCGCCTGCTCACCGAGGCCTACGAGAACCGCGACGAAGTCGCTCTGATCCCCTTCCGCGGCGAGCAGGCCGAGGTGCTGCTGCCTCCCACCCGCTCGATCACCGCCGCGCGCCGCCGGCTCGAGCAGATGCCCTGCGGCGGTGGCTCACCCCTGGCCCATGGCCTGACCCAGGCGGCCCGGGTGGCAGCCAACGCCCTGGCCACCGGTGATCTCGGCCAGGTGGTGGTGGTGGCGATCACCGATGGCCGCGGCAACGTGCCCCTCTCCCGCTCCCTCGGCCAGCCGGAGCTCGAGGGCGAGGAGCCCGTCGACCTCAAGGAGGAGGTGAAACAGGTGGCCGGCCGCTACCAGGCCCTGGGCATCAAACTGCTGGTGATCGACACCGAGCGCAAATTCATCGGCAGCGGCATGGGCAAGGACCTGGCCCAGGCGGCCGGTGGCAAGTACGTGCAGCTGCCCAAGGCCAGCGATCAGGCCATCGCCGCCATCGCCCTCGACGCCCTCAATGGGGCTTAGAGGCCCTTGATCGTCTGGGGCTTGGGCACCGCCTTCGTCTGACTCTCCTTCTTCTGGCTCTCCTTCTTCTGGGCCTCCTTCTCGGCCTTCTCCCTGGCCAGCCCGGTCTGGGCGGGGTAGAGCTCATCAAAGAGCTGGCCCAGGCCGATCGCCACACTGCGCACGCCGTCCATGAACTCCGCGTCGGCGGTGAGCTTGTTCACATCACCGCCCACGGCATCGATGCGGGCGGTGAGCCGCTCCGCATTACCCACGGTGGTCTTGAGCTGGGCCAGGGTCTTGGGGTTGTCGAGCGAGGCGGTGACGTTGCGCACGTGGCGGCTCGCCGCCACCGCCTCGGCCGTGGCCGTGTTGAGGTTGGCCAGGATCGGATCGGCCTTGCCCACCGAGCGCTTCAGCTCAGCCACCAGAACCTGAGCCCGCTTGAGGAACAGGGTGGCCTCCTTGGAGGTGGCATCGAAGCTGCGGGTGGTGCGGGCCATCTCCGCCACGATCTGCTCCTCATCCACCTGGGCCAGCAGGCGCTGCATCAGCTCGGTCACGCTGTTGAGGCTGGCCGCGGTGACACCCTTGAGCTCACTGCCGGCGCAGACCATCACCGTGTTGTCGCAGTCCTTGGCCCGGGGCATGGGGGCGTCCTCCGGCAGGGGGTTGCCGGTGCTGATCAGGGCCACCTGGGCGTCGCCGCCCAGCAGGGACCCGGTCTGCACCTGGGCCGTGGTGGGGCGTGACAGCTGCAGGGTGGGATCGCTGATCTCCAGCTCGGCCAGCACCGCCGAGGAGGTGGTCTTGATCCTGCGCACGCTGCCCACCTGCACGCCGCGGAAGATCACCGCGGATCGGTCGGCCAGACCAGCGGCATCGGCGAAGCTCACCTTCAGGGTCCAGTTGTTCTGGCTGAGGGAGATTCCCCGCAGCCAGATCCAGAAACCGGCTCCCCCCACCACGGCAGCAAGCAGCGAAAATCCAACGATGGCCTCTCGCACGCTGCGACGCATGGGGCTCTAAGTCTCCGCCGGTTGCATCGGTCCGCTCAGGCTACCGGTTCGGAACTGAACCACGTAGGGATTGTCGGTGCGGCTGAAATCCTGCACGGGACCGTGCCACTGCAGCTTGCCTTCGTAGAGCATCGCCACCTGCTCCGCCGAACGCACGATCGTGCTCATCACGTGGCTGACCACCACCGAGCAGCCCGCCGCCAGGCGGGTGCTGGTGACGATCAGGTCTTCGATGCGGGTGCAGGCCACCGGATCCAGTCCCGCGGTGGGTTCATCGAACAGCAGGATCGGATGCTGCCCTGCCGGTTGGGCGGGGTCCTCGATCAGGGCCCGCGCAAAGCTCACCCGTTTCTGCATGCCGCCGCTGAGCTCCCCCGGGAGGCGTTCCTCAATCCCGAAGAGGCCCACGGCCTCCAGGGCCCGATGGACCCGCTCGCGGATTTCGGCCTCCGGCAGCTTGCTGTGGCGGTAGAGCAGGAAGCCCACGTTCTCACGCACGGTGAGCGAGCCCAGCAGGGCAGGGTTCTGAAACACCAGGCGCACATCCGGCGGTCGGCGCTGGTCCAGCCGCAGGTAGCGCTGAGGGGCGCCATGCACCCTCAGCTCTCCCGTCGTGGGCAGCAGCAGCCCGGCCAGGATGCGCAGCACCGTTGACTTGCCCGTGCCCGAGGGGCCCACCACCGCCAGACGCTCCCCCCGACGCAGGTTGAGGCTGAGGCCATCGAGCACCGTGTTGGTCCCCCAGCGCATGCCCACGCCATCGAGCTCAAGCACCGGCCCGTCAGGGTCGCTCTGGAGAGCTCGGTTCATCCTGGCGTTTCCTCCGTACAGTTCATGGTGCTATGTGCTGTGGCGTAACGCCCCATCGGCTTGACCTCCCAGCGCCCCATCCAGCCCCGCCGCCGCCCCCGCCGGCAGGTCCGCCGTCCCGGCTGGATGGGTCGTGGCGACCTCCGCCAGCAGGACCTCGTCAGCCGCTCGAAGCGGGCGGTGCGCTGGCTGCAACCAGGGCTGGTGGTGAAGCGCTGGGTGCTCACATCGGGCCTCGGGCTGGTGCTGGCGCTGCTGGGCGCCGCCATCCTCGCGGATCTCACGCCCATCTACTGGATGCTCGAGTCGCTCACCTGGCTGATCACCAATGTGGCGCGGGTGCTGCCGCGGGGCTTCACCGGGCCGCTGGTGCTGATCGCCGGTGCGGCACTGGTGATCTGGGGCCAGAGCCGCAGCTTCGGCTCGATCCAGCAGGCCCTGGCCCCCGAGAAGGACACGGTGCTGGTGGATGCCCTGCTGGCCCAGCGGCGGCTCAACCGCGGCCCCAACGTCGTGGCGATCGGCGGCGGCACCGGCCTCTCCACCCTGCTCAGCGGCCTCAAGCGCTACAGCAGCAACATCACGGCCATCGTCACCGTCGCCGATGACGGCGGCAGCAGTGGTGTGCTCCGCCGCGAACTGGGGGTGCAGCCGCCGGGCGACATCCGCAACTGCCTGGCCGCTCTGGCCCGGGAGGAACCGCTGCTCACCCGCCTGTTCCAGTACCGCTTCAAGGCAGGCAACGGCCTGGAAGGCCACAGCTTCGGCAACCTGTTCATCTCCGCGCTCACCGCCATCACCGGCAGCCTGGAATCGGCGATCACCGCCAGCAGCCGGGTGCTGGCGGTGCAGGGCCAGGTGGTTCCCGCCACCACTGCCGATGTGCGCCTCTGGGCTGAGCTGGCGAGCGGCGAGCGCATCGAGGGTGAATCGAAGATCGGCCACTCACCCAGTCCGATCGTGCGCCTGGGCTGCATCCCCGAGCGGCCTCCCGCCCTGCCCCGGGCGATCGAGGCCATCGCCAACGCCGAGCTGATCATCCTCGGGCCCGGCAGCCTCTACACCTCCCTGCTGCCCAACCTGCTGGTGCCGGAGCTGGTGCAGGCGATCATCCAGTCCAAGGCGCCGAAGCTCTACATCTGCAACCTGATGACCCAGCCCGGCGAAACCGACGGGATGGATGTGACCGGTCACCTGCGGGCGATCGAAGCCCAGCTGGCCAGCCTCGGCGTGAACCAGCGTCTGTTCCCGGCAGTGCTCGCCCAGGAACCGCTGCGGGACCTTTCTCTGCTCGAGCACTACCGCGCCAGGGGAGCCGAGCCCGTGCTCTGTGATCAACGGCAGCTGCGCGCGGCCGGCTACGACGTGATGCTGGCGCCGCTGCAGGGCTCCAGGCCGAGCCCCACCCTGCGCCACGACTCACGCAGCCTGGCCCACGCCGTGATGCGCTTCTACCGCAAGCACAAGGGCCACAAGCCCGGCAGCGATCTCGACTGGCTGGCCAGCCGGGCTCAGTAGGCGTCCTGCATCTCGTAGAAATCCGGCTGGACGTAGTCCTTGCGCAGGGGGTAACCCTTCCAGTCTTCCGGCATCAGCAGCCGCTTGGGATGGGGATGGCCCTCGTAGCGGATGCCGAACATGTCGAAGGTTTCCCGCTCCTGCCAGTCGGCCCCTCGGAACAGGCCATAAAGGGTGGGGATGGTGAGGTCGCCGGTCCGCTCCAGGAACACCTTCAGGCGCACCTCCTGGGGGGCCTCAGCGGAGGAGCCCTGCTCGAGAGCCGCCGCCAGCTTCACCAGGTGGTAGAAGCTCACCAGCCGACCGCCCGGGCCCTCGTCGTAACCGCCCTGGCACTGCAGGTAGTCGAAACCCCAGGCCTTGAGGGCCGCAGCCACCACCGGCAGGAACATCGGCTCCACCCCGATGATCTCCACGCCCAGGTGGTCGGCCGGCAGGGGCTGGTGGTCGAAGCCCTGGTCGCTCAGCCACTGGCTGACGGCGCCGATCGGGGCGGAGCTGAGCTCGGTGCTGGGATCAGGCATCGCTGGAGGAGCGGGTGGCTTCGAGGGCTTCGGGTTCAGGGCTGGCCAGGGGCAGCCCGGCCCCTGCGGCAAAGGCGGCCTGCTGGGTGTCGGCCTTCAGGTAGGCGCCGGTGACGATCGGCTCCACCGCCTTCATGGCGTGCTCGATCGTGAGGTAGCGGTGGGTGGGTTGCATCTGCCCCCGCTCAGCGAAGGACTCGTTGCCCACTTTCTTGCGCAGCTTGATCACCGCATCGAAGATGGCCTCCGGCCGCGGCGGGCAGCCGGGGATGTAGAGGTCCACCGGGATCAGCTTGTCGACGCCGCGGACGGCCGTGGTGGAGTCGGCGGAGAACATGCCGCCGGTGATCGTGCAGGCGCCCATGGCGATCACGTACTTCGGCTCGGGCATCTGCTCGTAGAGCCGCACCAGGGCCGGAGCCATCTTCATGGTCACGGTGCCGGCCGTGATCAGCAGATCCGCCTGGCGTGGGCTGGAGCGGGGCACCAGGCCGAAGCGGTCGAAGTCGAAGCGGGAGCCGATCAGCGCCGCGAACTCGATGAAGCAGCAGGCCGTGCCGTAGAGCAGGGGCCAGAGACTGCTGAGCCGGGCCCAGTTGTGCAGGTCATCGAGACTCGTGAGAATCACGTTCTCGGAGAGATCCGAGGTGACCGTGGGTGCACCCACCGGGTTGCACGTGGCGGCACGCAGGTCGCGCAGGGCCTCGATCGAGGGGGCTTCGCTGGTTCCGGGGCTTGACGGGGTGAGGGTCATCGGTCGGCTGGTCGGGGTTCCGGGTGGCGGGGGATCAGCTCCACTCGAGGGCGCCCTTGCGCCAGGCGTAGGCGAGGGCCACCACGAGGATCGAGATGAAGATGAGGGCTTCGATGAAGGCCAGCAGGCCCAGGCGATGGAACGCCACGGCCCAGGGATAGAGGAAGACGGTCTCGACGTCGAAGATGACGAAGACCAGAGCGAACATGTAATAACGGATGTTGAACTGGATCCAGGCACCGCCGATCGGCTCCATCCCCGATTCGTAGGTGAGGCGGCGTTCGCCATCACGCGACCTGGGGGCCACAAGTTTGTTGGTGACCAGAGCCAGCACAGGAACGGCCGCTGCGATCAGCAGAAAGCCCAGAAAGGCGTCGTAGCCGGGAAGCACGAACATGGAAGGGCCCAACCTGGGGCGCAGTCTGGCATCCGTGGGCAGGGACCGCCTGGATAGAGTCCGATCTGACGGCAGTGGGGCCAGCGCCATGGTCAACGGGCACGACGGCGACGAGGAACGCGCTCCGGAGGACTCCAACAGCGAGCCCCAGGGGGAGGCCACCGCCACCTTGGAGAGCGATCCCGACACCCACCGCTTCGAGTGCCGAAGCTGCGGCTTCGTCTACGACCCCGAGGAGGGCATCCGCAAACTGGCGATCGCCCCCGGCACTCCGTTCGGCGCACTGGATCCGATCGGCTTCCGCTGCCCGGTCTGCCGCAGCCGCGCGGGCGCCTTCCGCGACATCGGACCGCGCAACAAGCCCAGCGGCTTCGAGGAAAACCTCAACTTCGGCCTCGGCGTGAACAAGCTCACCCCCGGCCAGAAAAACGTGCTGATCTTCGGGGGCTTCGCGCTGGCGTTCGCCTTCTTCCTCTCTCTCTATTCCCTGCGCTGAGTCCCGTGAAACGCCTGTTTTCCTCCTTGCTCGGCCTGGTGCTGGCCGTTGGTCTGGTCTTCAGCCTCGGCGGCTGCGTCACCACCGGCCTGCCCGTGGCCGCCAGCAGCCCCTGGCAGCCCGTGGCCCTCGACACCCGCTCCAACCCCCTCGACCTGGCCTTCACCGACGACAGCCACGGCTTCCTGGTGGGCAGCAACCGCCTGATCCTCGAAACCGACGATGGGGGCGCCAGCTGGGAGGCCCGTGCCCTCGCCCTGCCGGAGGACGAGAACTTCCGCCTGCTCAGCATCGACTTTTCCGGAGAGGAGGGCTGGATCGCCGGCCAGCCGGGCCTGCTGCTGCACAGCACCGATGGGGGCCAGAACTGGGAGCGCCTGCTGCTCGACACCAAGCTGCCCGGAGACCCCTACCTGATCACGGCCCTGTCCCGGAGCAAGGCCGAGCTGGCCACCACCGTGGGCGCGATCTACCGCACCAGTGATGGCGGCGGCAGCTGGCAGGCCGAGGTGAGCGACGCCGCCGGCGCCGTGCGCGACCTGCGGCGCGCCCCCGACGGCCGTTACGTGAGTGTCTCGAGCCTGGGCAATTTCTTCGCCACCTGGGCGCCGGGGCAGGCCACCTGGGAGCCCCACCAGCGCATCAGCAGCCAACGGCTGCAGAGCATGGGCTTCCAGCCCGACGGCAACCTCTGGATGGTCACCCGTGGCGCCCAGCTGCGCTTCAACCCCGACGCCGCCGATGTGGAGGCCTGGAGCAAGCCGGTGATCCCGATCACCAATGGCTACGGCTACCTCGACATGGCCTGGGACCCCAACGGCGCCATCTGGGCCGGCGGCGGCAGCGGCACCCTGCTGGTGAGCCAGGACGGCGGCTCCAGCTGGGAGCGCGATCCCATGGGGGGCTCCCAGCCCACCAACTTCACCCGGATCGTCTTCGAGCGCAACGGCAAGGGCTTCCTGCTGGGCGAGCGGGGCAACCTGCTGCGCTGGGTGGGCTGACTGGACTGCATCCCTCTGTAACCAACAGGGGGATGCGCTCGCTGCGGCGCACCGCCAAGGCCTAGGATCTCTGGGCTGAATTGCCCGCTGCTATGGCTGCCGGCTCCACCGGAGAACGTCCGTTCTTCGAGATTATTACGAGCATCCGTTACTGGGTGATCCACGCCGTCACCTTGCCGGCGATCTTTCTGGCGGGCTTCCTGTTCGTCTCCACCGGCCTGGCTTACGACGCCTTCGGCACGCCTCGCCCCGATGCCTACTTCCAGGCCCAGGAAGCCAAGGCACCGGTGGTGAGCAAGCGCTACGAAGGCAAGAGCCAGCTCGATCTGCGCTTGCAATAAGCCATGACCCAGTCACCGAGCACCACGCCCCGCAACTATCCGATCTTCACGGTCCGCTGGTTGTCCTTGCATGCGCTGGGGATCCCCACGGTCTTTTTCCTGGGTGCCCTGGCGGCCATGCAGTTCGTCCGTCGCTGAATTCCGCCATGCAGCGCAATCCCAACCCGAACAATCTTCCGGTCGAGCTCAACCGCACGAGCCTTTATCTGGGCCTCCTGCTGGTGTTCGTCACCGGAGTGCTTTTCTCCAGCTACTTCTTCAACTGATCGGGAGATCCAGCCATGAGCGGCAAGAAAATGACCATGCCCGACGGTCGGCTTCCCGACCGTCTTCCCGATGGCCGCCCAGCGGTGGCCTGGCGCAGCCGCTGGACCGAAGGGGTGCTGCCCCTCTGGCTCGTGGCCACCGCCGGCGGCATCGCCGTGATTTTCGTGGTGGGCCTGTTCTTCTACGGCTCCTACGTGGGCGTTGGTTCGGCCTGATCCTGAGCTCAGCGTTCCCCCTGATGCCAGGGCCCCGACGGGGCCCTTTTTTGATGGGGATCCGTTGAACCAGAGGGGTGGCCTGGCCCCTGCGCTCAGACGCCGTGGTACTCGCGATACCAGCGCGCGAAATGGCCGATGCCCACCTCCAGCGGTGTGTGCGGCGCAAATCCGATCCAGGCCTCCAGGGCCGAGGTGTCGGCGGCGGTGGCGGCCACATCGCCGGGCTGCATCGGCTCGAACTGGGGAATGGCCTTCACCCCGAGCGCGTCTTCGAGCACCTCGATGAAACGCAGCAGGGGGGTGGGCTGGCTGTTGCCGATGTTGAACAGCCGGTGGGGAGCCGCCGCCGTGGCCGGATTCGGCTCCAGTGGATCGAAATCCGGATCCGGGGTGGCCGGCTTGTCGAGGCAGCGGATCACCCCCTCCACGATGTCGTCGATGTAGGTGAAGTCACGCTGCATGCGGCCATGGTTGAACACCCGGATCGGCTCGCCCGCCAGGATCGCTTTGGCAAACAGCATCGGCGCCATGTCGGGCCGCCCCCAGGGGCCATAAACGGTGAAGAAGCGCAGACCCGTGGCCGGCAGCCCGTAGAGGTGGCTGTAGGTGTGCGCCATCAGTTCATTGGCCTTCTTGGTGGCCGCGTAGAGGCTCACCGGATGGTTCACCGGATGCTGCTCCGAAAAGGGCATGCGCCGGTTGCCGCCATACACCGAGCTGCTGGAGGCATACACCAGGTGCTCCACACCGTGATGGCGGCAACCCTCGAGGATGTTCCCGAAGCCCACCAGGTTGCTCTGGATATAGGCCGACGGGTTCTCGAGTGAATAGCGCACGCCGGCCTGGGCGGCCAGGTGAATCACCGCGCGGGGGCGGGCTGCGGCGAAGAAGGTCGAGATTGCATCGCCACTGTCCACATCAAGGTGATGGAAGCTGAAATGTCCCTGGCTTGATCGAGCCACGCTCTCGATCCGCCCCAGCCGAGCCTGCTTCAAGGTCGGGTCGTAATAGGGATTGAGGTTGTCAAGCCCCACCACCCGCTCACCGCGTTCCAGAAGCTTCTGACAAACGGCAGCACCGATGAAGCCAGCGGCACCAGTGACGACAACAGCACGATCCATCTTCAGACTGACCCCGTTTGGTACTGACCGAGATGGTGACAAGGCCTTGCGGCGCTCATTCCTGGCTGATCTGTCTCCCCAAAGCGCAGGTGCAAACTCACCAGGGGCTTGCGGGCAGCCCATCTCGAAAGGTGATCGTTCATCAGCGACTTCACGCCCAGAGCTTCAGCGACATCGCCATCTTCGATGAGCATGGCTTTCAAGAGATTGACCACTGCAAACAATGCCACTGCCAGGCATGGGTGATGATCTGCTCCAGATCGGGGAACCTTGGGGTCCAACCAAGCTCCTGCCGAGCCTTTGAAGCACTGGCCACCAAAACAGGAGGATCACCAGGGCGCCGCAGGGAAACAGCAGCCTCCAGATGCCGCGGGATGATCTGTCGAGCCTGATCGATGACCTGCTGAACGGAATAGCCCGAGCCATTGCCAAGATTGTAGATTCTCGGCAGCCACGATGGACTTGACTCAGACCCAAGAATCTGCTTCAGGCCAAGAACGTGGGCATCCGCCAGATCGCAAACGTGGATGTAATCGCGGATGCAGGTGCCATCTGGGGTGGGGTAGTCGTCGCCATACACCTCAACACCTGAGCGCAGCCCCGCCATCGCCGCCAGCACCAGGGGAATCAGATGGGTTTCCGGCGTGTGATCCTCCCCCAGATCACCGGCAGGATCAGCACCGGCGGCATTGAAGTAGCGGAAGATGACACTGGGTAAGCCATAGGCGGCGCCGAAATCCTTGAGCAACTGCTCCACCATCCACTTGCTGCGGCCATAGGGGTTGATCGGCAGCTGGGGGGTGTCTTCGGTGATCGGAACGGTGTCCGGTATCCCGTAAGTGGCACAGGTGGAGGAGAACACGATCGGGATCGCGGGCCCCGTGCCTGTCCGTACCGGCTCCACCAGGGATTCCAGGAGCGCGAGGGAATCGGCCAGGTTGTTGCGGTAATACTTAGCTGGGTCCTGGACGGATTCACCCACGTAGGCATAGGCCGCAAAGTGCAGCACCGCTTGCACGGGCTCGCCTCCGCAGGCGGGATGGCAGCCGCTCAGCACCTGCTCCAGCAGGGCCCGATCACCCACCTGCCCCACCACCAGGGGCACAGTCAGCACCTCCTCAACGAGGCGACGGTGTCCATGGACCAGATTGTCGAGGACGACCAGCCTGAAACCGGCCTGCTGCAGGGCACGGACGGTGTGGCTGCCGATGTAGCCCGCACCACCGGTGACGAGCAGGGTCAACGGCCTTGCTCCAGGCAGTTGCGGAAGTAAGCGATGGTGGGACCCAGTCCCTCCTCCAGTGAAACCCTGGGTTCCCAGCCCAGCTCACGCCTGGCCAGATCGATCACCGGCTGGCGTTGCAGAGGATCATCCTGAGGCAGTGGCAGGCAGGTGAGGGAGAGACCGGGGTCGATCCGCTCCAGCACCAGCTCCGCCAGCTGGCGGATCGTGAATTCGCCGGGATTGCCGATGTTGATGGGGCCGGTGTGGTTGCCGTTCATCAGGCGAATCAAGCCCTCCACCAGATCATCTACATAACAGAAACTGCGGGTCTGGCTGCCATCGCCATAAAGCGTGAGCGGCTCACCGCGCAGTGCCTGCACGATGAAGTTGCTCACCACCCGGCCGTCATCGGGGAACATGCGCGGGCCGTAGGTGTTGAAGATCCTGGCCACACGGATCTCCGTGCCGTGCATGCGCATGTAATCGAAGCAGAGGGCTTCGGCAATGCGCTTCCCTTCGTCGTAGCAGGAGCGGATTCCGATCGGATTGACGCTGCCGCGGTAACTCTCCGGCTGGGGATGCACCTCGGGATCGCCGTACACCTCGCTGGTGCTCGCCAGCAGAAGCCGCGCTCCGACCCGACTGGCCAGGCCAAGCATGTTGTAAGTGCCAAGAAAGCTGGTCTTGGCCGTCTTGATCGGATTCGACTGGTAGTGCCTGGGTGAAGCCGGACAAGCCAGATGCCAGATCCGATCCACCTCGAGCCGGATCGGTTCAGTGACGTCGTGGCGGATCAGCTCAAAGCGGGGATGGCCGATCCAGCGGGCCACATTGGCTTTGCTGCCGGTGTAATAGTTGTCAAGGCAGATCACCTCCTCCCCGGCCTCCATCAGCCTGTCGACGAGGGTGGAGCCAACGAAGCCGGCACCGCCGGTGACGAGATTGCGAAGGGAGGATGGAGCCATGGGTTCAGCCCTCTCCTACAAGCCAGACCCTAAGCCCGGCCGCCCGGGCGGCTTCAGCATCAGTCACCCCGCGCACATCGAACAACCAGGCGGGTCGACGCATGCGCGCGACGATCGCAGTCCAGTCGAGTTCAGCGAACTGGTGCCATTCCGTGAGCACGATCACCGCATCGGCACCCTCCACGGCATCCAGCACGCCGGCGGCAGACTGCCAGCTTCCTTCATCAGCCAGGCCCAGCCGGGAAGCGGCGGCCTCACGGCCCAGGTCCGCGGCCACCTGATCGGGTCCCACCTTCGGGTCATGAATCGCCAGGTGAGCCCCCTCCTCCAGCAGGTCACGGCAGATGCCGATGGCCGGAGATTCCCGGGTGTCGTTGGTGTCGGCCTTGAAGGCGAACCCCAGCACCGCCAGGCGCTTGCCGCTCACTGTGCCGAACAGCCGACTCACCACCAGCCTGGCAATACGCTGCTGCTGCCAGCTGTTGAGATCCACCACCTGCTCCCAGTAGTGGGCCGCCTGCTCCAGGCCGTAGTGACGGCAGAGATACACCAGGTTAAGGATGTCCTTGCGAAAGCAACTGCCGCCGAATCCCGGACCAGCGGAGAGGAACTTCGGCCCCAGACGCGAATCGGCCCCGATGGCCCGAGCCACTTCCTTCACATCAGCACCCGTTGCCTCACAGAGGGCACCAATGGCATTGATCGAGGAGATGCGCTGGGCCAGAAAGGCATTGGCCGTGAGCTTGGAGAGCTCACTGCTCCAGAGGTTGGTGCGCAGAATTCGCTCAGGGCTGACCCACCTGGAGTAGATCTCCACCAGGGCATCAATCGCATTCGCATCATCCCCGCCGATGAGCACACGATCGGGATCCTCGAGATCGGAAATGGCAGTTCCTTCTGCCAGAAACTCAGGGTTGGAGAGCACAGAGAATGTCTTGCTTTCTGCTTCGGAACTGTCCTGAGAGGCTGAAAGAATCGACTGAATCGTTTCAGCGGTACGCACAGGAAGGGTACTTTTCTCCACCACGATCGTGTGGCCCATGGCCTGGGCAGCCACCTGGCGGGCGGAGGCCTCGATCCAACGCAGATCGGAGGCCTGCCCGGCCCCGAGACCGCGCCTCTTGGTGGGGGTGTTCACCGAAAGAAAGACCATATCGGCCGCCGCGATCGCTCCGTCCACCTCGGTGGTGAAGTGAAGATTGCGGCCTCGGCAGCGAGCCACAACATCTGCAAGGCCTGGCTCATAGACAGGAAGCTTGCTCAGATCGGCATCGTTCCAGGCAGCGATCCGCTCAGCATTGAGATCAACCAGGGTGACCTGAATGTGGGGGCAGCGGTCGGCCATCACCGCCATGGTGGGCCCACCCACATAACCGGCGCCGATGCAGCAAATGGTCCGGACAGTCATCACAGAGCTGGATGAGGCAAGGGACGGGGGTCCGTAGAGCATCTCATGGTGATTGAAGCGTCAGGCGTCGGAGCAGCTCCTCCGCTCCCAGGCGCTCTTCGGCCGGATCGCCGCGACGGCGCAGGTCCTTGAGCAGCACCACCCCCTCCTCGGCCTCCCCCTCGCCGATCACCACGGCCCAGGGGGCTCCGGAGCGGTCGGCACGCTTGAGCTGCTTGCCGAAGGCGGCACCGGTGAGATCGAGCTCCACCATGCGGCCGGCCTGACGCAGCTGACGGGAGAGCACCAGGGCCTGGCGTTCAGCCCGCTCGCCTCGGCTGACCAGGTACACATCAGGGGATCGTGTGGGGAGGGTGAATCTGCCGGCGGACTGGGCCTGGGCCAGCAGCAGCACCAGCCGCTCGAGGCCGATCGCCCAGCCGATCGCCGCCGTGGGCGCACCGCCCAGTTGCTCGATCAGGCCGTCGTAGCGACCGCCCCCGCAGACGGTGGCCTGGGCCCCGAGCTGGCTGCTGGTGATCTCGAAGGCGGTGTGGGTGTAGTAGTCGAGGCCGCGCACGAGGCGGGGATTGAGCTGGTAGGGAATGTCCAGCCCGTCGAGGCAACGGCGCACGGCCTCGAAACGCTCGCGGCTGGCGTCGCTCAGGCTGTCGATCAGCAGCGGAGCCTCAGCCAGCACCGCCTGGGTGTCGGGGTTCTTGCTGTCGAGAACACGCAGGGGATTGGTGCTGATCCGCTCCTGGGAGTCCCCGTCGAGCAGATCGCGCCGCTCCTGCAGCCAGCTCACCAGGGTGGTGCGGTAGGCGGCGCGGTCAGCAGGATCGCCGAGGGAATTGAGCTCCAGCGCCAGGCCCCCGACCCCCAGCTCACGAAGCAGATCCCAGGCGATCGCGATCGCCTCGGCGTCGCTGCGGGGGTCGGCGAAGCCGAGCAGCTCGATCCCCACCTGATGAAACTGGCGCTGCCGGCCGGCCTGGGGGCGCTCGTAGCGGAACATCGGGCCCGTGTACCAGAGCCGCTGGCCCCCCTGGCCGAGCAGGCCATGCTGCAGGGCGGCGCGCACCACCGACGCGGTGCCCTCGGGACGCAGGGTGCAGCTGCGCTCGCCCCGATCGAGGAAGGTGTACATCTCCTTGCCCACCACATCGGTGGCTTCACCGATGCCGCGGGCGAACAGCTCGGTGACCTCCAGCAGGGGTGTGCGGATCTCCCGCAGGGCAGCGCACTCGAACTGGCTGCGGACCGTGGCTTCGATCCGCTGCCACAGGGGCATCTGCTCCGGGAGCAGATCCACCATGCCCCGAAGGCTCTGCAGCTTCTCCACGCCCGCGTTGCTCACTCGCTCACAGTTTGCGGGATCGCTGGAGCCGGCCTTCAGCGCAGCCCCAGCCATTTGTGGGTCTGCAGGCTGAGGCGCCAACCGCCGTGACGGCGCACGTGGTTCACCGCCAGCTCCTGCCCCAGCTCGCTTCCGGCAGCGGGCTGCAGCAACAGCACCGGCGGCGGCAGCGGCGACTCCCGGCGCAGGGCCAAAGCGGCTGAGGCCATGGCCTCAGCGAAGGCCAGATCAGCCCTCTCGTGGATCACCACCTTCAGCTCATGGCAGGCGGCGAGAAGCTCGGCAGTGGCCGGCCGGTGGCGCTTGGGCGAGAGGGTGATCCACTCGAAGCGGCCGGAGAGCGGGTCGACGCCGCTGGTTTCCAGGTGCAGGGGGAGCTGGGGAGCTGCCTGGCCCAGGGCCTCACACAAACCATCGAGGTTTTGGTGCAGAGGTTCACCACCGGTGATCACCACGAAAGCGGCACCGGCAGCAGCAGCCGCCGCGGTGTCCACCGCCAGATCCTGGAAGTGACGGTGGGGATGGGCGGCCGCCGGCCAGGAGTGCTTGGTGTCACACCAGCTGCAACCCACCGAGCAGCCGGCCAGCCGGATGAAGAAGGCGCTGCGGCCAGCGTGCACTCCCTCACCCTGAAGGGAGTGGAAGGTTTCCACCACCGGGAGTCCGGCTGGGGGCACGGCCACGGCGCAAACGAAACTCACCCTAGGAAGCGAAGACCGGACGCTCAGCGGCACAACGAAAGGCTTCGATCCCCGCACGGGCGCCCCGTTCGCCTCAACCCCCGCTGCAGGCATCGGCCTGGAGGAGCTCCAGGCCGAGCCCCGCCAAGCGCCACCAGAGCGATTCGATTCCGATCGGCTCGTCCACCAGGTCCACCTGAGGCAGGGCCTGGAAAGACTGGAGGGCAGCCAGAGCATCCTGGTTCGTGATCGTCGCGCTTAGGTAGGCCGTGAAGATTGCTGGGGTGGACGCCAGCCGCAGAAAGCTCTGCTGGGTGGCACGGCAGAGCAGGACTGGTGTCGCAGGCGTGGCCTCAAGCAGCACCGATTGGGCGGTGCGATGGGCTGGATGGGCCTCGAAGGCCGCCGCCAGCCACACATTCACATCAAGCAGGGAGGCCGGCACGGCGGCGGTCCTCCTGCATCAGGCACTCCTGCTCCATCCACTGTCACCCCATTGCTGGCGGGTGGCGCAGACCCTGATGTGCCGCCATGGAGACCCTGACGGATGTAATCAGCCACTAGCTCCTTGAGCGTGCGGCCCTGCTGCAGGGCCCGTTGCTTGACCTGGCGCACGAGATGATCCGGCAGGTCCAAGGTCGTTTTCATCAGACCTGCTTGCCGGCTAACCAGCTTACTGGGTATCCAGCAATGGCATCTGCCCAGTGTTCTTTGAACTCAACGGGAGGCAGCGCGCAGGCGAGCACCCGCTCCATCCAGGCGGTTGCTCAGGCCCGCACGGGCACATCATCGGGAACGGCTTTGGCCTGCTGCTCCTGGCCGTTGGCGCTGATCTCGCCCCGCTGCCCCTGAGCAGCCTCGATCAACCCCCGGAACAGTGGATGGGGCTTGCCGGGCCTGGAGAGGAATTCCGGGTGGTACTGACAGGCCGCGAAGAAGGGATGATCCTCCCGCTCGATCAGCTCCACCAACCGGCCGTCGGGAGAGGTGCCGCTGATCGTGTATCCCCCCGCCTGAAAGAGGTTGCGGTAGGCGTTGTTGAACTCATAGCGGTGGCGGTGACGCTCGTAGACCACCTCCTCGCCGTACAGGCGAGCAGCGATGGTTCCCGCAGCGAGGCGGCAGGGGTAGACCCCGAGGCGCATCGTGCCGCCCAGGTCGATCACATCCTGCTGTTCCGGCAGCAGGTGAATCACGGGGTGGAGGCTTTCGGCGTCCAGCTCGGCGCTGGTGGCGCCCGCCAGGCCGGCCAGGTTGCGGGCCCACTCGATCACGGCGCACTGCATGCCCAGGCAGAGGCCCAGGAAGGGCACCCGCTCCTCGCGGGCCCAGCGGATCGCCGCCACCTTGCCATCCACGCCCCGATGCCCGAAACCGCCCGGCACCACCACGGCATCCATGCCGCGCAGCAGCGCTTCAGCCCCCTGGGTCTCGATCTGCTCGGCTGAGATCCAGTGCAGATCCAGCGAGGCATCCCGGTCGATGCAGGCATGGCGCAGGGCCTCCACCACCGAGAGGTAGGCGTCGTTGAGCTGCACGTACTTGCCCACCAAGGCCACCTTCACCGCCGCTCCGGGATTGCGCAGCCTCTGCACCAGGGCCTGCCAGCGCTCCATGTCGCTGTCGCGATCCTCCAGGCCGAACACCTCCAGCACCTGTCGGCAGAGCCCTTCCTCTTCCAGCGCGATCGGCACCGCATAGATGCTGTCAGCGTCGCGGGCGGGAATCACCGCCTCGCGGCGGACGCCGCAGAAGCCCCCGATCTTGGCCTTGAGCTCCTCGCTGATCGGCCGGTCGCAGCGGCAGACCAGCAGATCGGGCTGGATGCCGATCGAGCGCAGCTCCTTGACCGAGTGCTGGGTGGGCTTGGTCTTGATCTCGCCGGAGGTGCCGATGTAAGGAAGCAGGGTGACGTGGACGTAGGCCAGGTCGCAGCGGCCCACGTCGCCGCGGAACTCGCGGATGGCCTCCAGGAAGGGCAGCGATTCGATGTCCCCCACCGTGCCGCCGATCTCGGTGATCACCACATCGACGCCGCTGTCGGAGGCCACTCGGTGGATGCGCTCGCGGATCTCACCGGTGATGTGGGGAATCACCTGCACCGTGCCGCCGTTGTAATCGCCGCGGCGTTCCTTGTTGATCACCGCCTGGTAGATCGAGCCGGTGGTCACGCTGTTCAGGCGCGACATGGCGGTGTCGGTGAACCGCTCGTAATGGCCCAGGTCGAGATCCGTCTCGGCGCCGTCCTGGGTGACGAACACCTCGCCGTGCTGGTACGGGCTCATCGTGCCCGGGTCCACGTTGAGGTAGGGATCGAGCTTGAGGATCGAAACGCTGTAGCCCCTTGATTTGAGCAGCCGCCCGAGGCTCGCCGCCACGATCCCCTTGCCGATGCTCGACACCACCCCCCCGGTCACGAAGACGAATTTCGCCATGGGCGGAGGGCGGACATCGGCGGACACATCAATCTATCCAGCTCGCCCGATCAGGCATCCAGCAGGCTGCGCAGCATCCAGGCGGTTTTCTCGTGGATCTGCAACCGCTGGGTGAGCAGATCGGCGGTGGGCTCGTCTCCGGCCTCCGCCACCAGGGGGAAGAGGCTGCGGGCGGTGCGGGCCACGGCCTCATGGCCCATCACCAGTTCACGCACCATCTCCAGGGCCGGGGGCTGACCCTGGGTTTCGGAAATCGAGGAGAGGGCGGCGAAACGGCCGCCGCCGAAGGGGGCCGGACAGCCCAGGGCCCGGATCCGCTCGGCAATCACGTCGAGGGCCGTCCAGAGCTCGGTGTACTGCTCCATGAACATCAGGTGCAGCGTGTTGAACATCGGACCGGTCACGTTCCAGTGGAAGCCGTGGGTCTTGCCGTAGAGCACATAGCTGTCAGCCAGGACCCGGCCCAGACCTGCCGCGATCTGCTCGCGCTGGTCATCGGAGATGCCGATGTCGATCGGAGGGGCGGTGACGGCAGAGGAGTTGCTCACGGAAAACAAAGCGAAGTGACTTCGGTTTAGCCCAATGCCGCGGCAGGAGTCCAGGGGGGCTTTCCGTATGGCCTGTGCAGGAGCGCCTCAGCCGTCGAGGCTGAGCAGGTAGTCGTGCACGCGGCAACGCCGGCCCGGCTGGCGCAGCTTGTGCAGGGCCGTGGTTTCAATCTGACGCACCCGCTCCCGCGACAGCTGCATCCCCTCGCCGATCTGGGCCAGGGTACGGGGGTTGTCGTCACTGAGGCCATAGCGCAGGCGGATCACCTCCGCTTCCCGCTGGCTGAGCTCATCGAGCAGGGCATCGAGGTCGCTGTGCAGCTGCTGCCTGGTCAGCCGCTGTTCGGGGGTGTCGCTGGTGGCCTCCAGCAGGTCCCCGAGGGACGTGTCGTGGTCACGCCCCACCCTGGTGTCCAGCGAGACCGAGCGGGGCACCCGCAGCAAGGTGAGACGCACCGCCTCCTCGCTCCACTGCAAAGCCTCGGCCAGCTCGGCGAGGGAGGCGGTGCGGCCGTGGTCAGCGGCGAACTGACGCTGGGCCTTCTTGATCCGGTTCAGCTTCTCGGTGACATGCACCGGCAGGCGGATCGTGCGGCTCTGGGTGGCGATCGCCCGGGTGACCCCCTGGCGGATCCACCAGTAGGCATAGGTGCTGAAGCGGAAGCCGCGGGTGGGGTCGTACTTCTCGACAGCACGCTCGAGGCCCAGGGTGCCCTCCTGGACCAGGTCGAGCAGTTCCATGCCCCGCTTCTGATACTTCTTGGCCACCGCCACCACCAGACGCAGATTGGCCTGGATCATGCGGTCGCGGGCACGGCGGCCCCGCAGCAGCCGTTGCTGAAGGTCGCTGAGGCTGAGCTGCAGGCAAGCGGCCCAGGCTGCGTGGCCCTCCTGCAGGAGGCGCCGCAACTCGGGCAGGGGCTGGCCAGAGGCCTCGGCCCACTGGGCATGGGAGGGCTGATGGGTGAGGCGGGTGGCCAGCTTTTGCCGCACCACCTCCAGCTCGATCATGGCCTGCAGGATCGGCAGGTCGGCCGCCTTCTCCTGCCGCTGCTCCAGCAGCAGCTCACGGGCCTGCACCTGGCGGGCCAGCAGCAATTCCTCCTCCTGGCTGAGCACATCGACCCGGCCGATGTCCTGCAGGTAGAGCCGCACCAGATCGGCACTGGCGCGGCTGGGCAGGCGAGGGCGGCCGCGGAGGGCCCGGGTGGAGGCCCTGCCAGTGTCGGGGGCGGCATCGAGATCGATCGCCACCTCCGGTTCGGGGTTGCCTTGAAGCGCTGATGTTGACCCTGGGGACACGAACCATGCACTGACGTGCCTTCACCTTCGTGTTGCCACTGAAAAGCAGCGCGAAACAGAAGGTTTCTCTTCAGGATCAGTCGGGTCTCGCTGCGTTCATTCAGGCTCCACCCAGGTGCTGGCCACGTGCAGATCCTGCAGTTGCTGGGGAGCCACATCGGCAGGGGCCTGGGTGAGCAGGCAGCGGGCCTGCTGGGTCTTGGGGAAGGCGATCGTGTCGCGGATCGACTCTTCGCCGGCCAGCAGCATCACCATCCGATCGAGCCCGAAGGCCAGGCCGCCGTGGGGAGGGGCGCCCAGGTCGAGGGCCTCGATCAGGAAGCCGAACTGGCGCTCGGCCTCCTCCAGGGGCAGGCCGATGGTCTGCAGCACCTGGCGCTGCAGGGCCGAATCGTGGATGCGCAGGGAGCCGCCGCCCAGTTCCAGGCCGTTGAGCACCAGGTCGTAGGCCTGGGCGCGGGCGCCGGGCAGGGTGGTGGCCCAGGCGGCGGGATCGTTGCCGAGGTCGGCGGCGTTGGGGGCGCAGAAGGGGTGATGCAGCGCCTCGAGGCGGTTCTCGTCGGCGTTGAACTCGAACATCGGGAAATCCACCACCCAGAGGAAGTTCCAGATGTCGTTCTCCCGGTCGGGCGGAACCATCCCCAGCTCCCGGGCCAGGTACTGGCGCACCCGGTCGAGGGCCTTGTTCACCGTGGCGGTGTCGCCGGCGCCGAACAGAAGCAGGGTGCCGGGCACCGCGCCGGTGCGCTCCAGCAGCTCGGCTTTGGTGGCGGCGCTGAGGTTGTCCTTGATGGCACCGATCGTGTCGATCTCGCCGCCCTCACGCACGCGGATGAAGGCCAGCCCCCCGGCCCCCGCCGCCTGGGCCTCGCTGAAGACATCACCACCGGGCTTGATGCGCACGTTGGAAAGGGCCTCATTGCCTCCGGGTACGGCGATGCACTTCACCGAACCGCCGGCGGCCACGGCACCACTGAACACCTTGAAGCCCATGCCGGCCACCAGGTCGCTCACGTTGGTGAGCTCCATGCCATAGCGCGTGTCGGGCCGGTCGGTGCCGTAGCGATCCATCGCCTCGTGCCAGCTGAGGCGGGGGAAGGGCCGGGGCAGCTCCACCCCTCGGGCGGCCTTCCAGATCGCGGCGATCAGCGCTTCGTTGAGCTCCAGGATCTCTTCCTGGCCCATGAAGCTCATCTCGATGTCGAGCTGGGTGAACTCCGGCTGGCGGTCGGCCCGCAGATCCTCGTCGCGGAAGCAGCGCGCCACCTGGTAGTAACGCTCCAGGCCGCCCACCATCAGCAGCTGCTTGAACAGCTGCGGCGACTGGGGCAGGGCGAACCACTCGCCGCCGCACACCCGCGACGGCACCAGATAGTCGCGGGCGCCCTCGGGGGTGGAGCGGGTCAGCACGGGGGTTTCCACCTCGATGAAGCCCTGGTCTTCGAGGAAGCGGCGGGCCGCCTGGATCGTGCGGGCCCGCAGACGCAGGTTGCCGTTCATGCGCTCGCGGCGCAGATCCAGGTAGCGGTGACGCAGCCGCAGCTCCTCGCGGGTGTTCTCCTCGTCGTGCACCGACACGGGGAAGGGCAGGTTGCCCTTGACGCTGTTCAGCACCGTGATGGCGCTGGCCAGCACCTCCAGGCCGCCGGTGGCCAGTTTCGTGTTGATCGATTCCGCTGGCCTGGCCCGTACCCGCCCAGCCACCTGGATCACGGTCTCGTTGCGCAGGTGCTCGGCCACGGCAAAGGCCTCGGACCCCAGATCGGGGTCCACCGTCACCTGCACCGTGCCGCTGCGGTCGCGCAGGTCGATGAAGATCACCCCGCCGTGGTCACGGCTGCGGTCGACCCAGCCGCAGAGCTGCACCTCCTCTCCGGTGGCGTCCTGACGCAGGTCGCCGCACCCGTGGCTGCGCATGCTGTGAATCCCTGAGCAATCGGCGATTTTCCCACCCAGCCGGGCCAGGCCCGGCAGCACCCGTCAGGCCCGCCTGTAAAAGGGACGCTTGACCACCACGGCGGGCTCCGCCTTGCCCCGGATCTCCACCGCCAGTTCGGTGCCGGGGCGGGTGGAATCAGCCGGCACATAGGCCAGGGCGATCGCCTCCGCCAGGGTGGGCGACCAGGTGCCACTGGTGACCTCACCCACCACCTGGCCCTGGCGCAGCACCGGATAGCCGTGCCGTGCGATCGCGCGGCCCTGGAGCTTCAGACCCACCAGACGCCGGCTCACCCCTTCGGCGCTCTGGCGCTCCAGCACCTCCCTCCCGATGAAGGACGCCGGCATCTCCAGGTGCACCAGCCAGCCCAGGGCAGCCTCCAGGGGTGTGGTGCTGCTGTCCATGTCGCTGCCGTAGAGGTGCATGGCCGCCTCCAGGCGCAGGGTGTCGCGGGCACCGAGGCCGCAGGGGACCACCCCCTCCGCCAGCAGCTGAGCCCAGAGGGCGCAACCGGCAGCTCGATCCAGCAGCAGTTCCACGCCGTCTTCGCCGGTGTAACCAGTGCGGGCCACGAACGCGGAGGCGCCGGCGGCTTCAGCGGCGGCGCTGCCGGCCAGCGTGAACGTGCGGTGAGCGAAACGGGGAAGGCCGCTCAGGTCGACGGCGGCCAGGGCCTCCAGCCGGCCGATGGCCTCGGGGCCCTGGAGGGCCAGCAACACACCATCGGCCTTGCGGTCGCTGATCACCAGGCCCGCCGGCTCCAGGTTTTGGCGCAGCCAGGCGGTGTCGGCCTCGGCGCAGCCGGCGTTGATGATCAGCAGAAGCTCGTCGCGTGCGCCATCGGTGTCCTCCGGCCGCCCCCGGTCGTAGACGATCAGGTCGTCACGGATGCCGCCGGCTTCGCTGAGCAGCACGGTGTAGGTGGCTTCGCCGGGACCGATCCGAAACAGGTCACTGGGCACCAGGGCCTGCAGGGCGTCCTTGGCGCCGTCGCCGCGCAGCCGCAGCACTCCCATGTGGGAGATGTCGAAGACGCCACAGCGTTCGCGCACGGCCCTGTGCTCCTGCACCAGGCCCTGGAACTGGACGGGCATCTCCCAGCCCTCGAAGGGCACCATCCGGGCGCCGGCGGCGCGGCAGGCCCCGTTGAGGGGGGTTCGCTTCAGGGATTCCGCCATGGGCTGCGCTGTCGCGGGTGCTGGCGAGGATCCTATGGAGGCCCACCGGAAGGGAGCCCTCCGGGCAATCCCGAAGACTTCCAGCAGGTTCGGGTTTTCCCCTGGTCTGGCAAGGAGAAGGTCATTACCTTGAGTGCCCTGAATGGGTCGTGCCCATGGGCCAGCGCCCGAACTGTCGCAGCTGCAACCACTGCCAGGCACCCGAAGCCTCGATCAGTGGCTCCGAGCAGAGCTGGTGCCAGATGCGGCGGCTGGCGATCCATCCCGAACTGGCCGGCGATCTCTGGTGTCACCACTGGACCCCACGGCCACCCAGGCTGCCGAGCGTGGACCCGCGGGTGCTCACGATGCCCAAGCCGGCCAACCGCCAGCTCGCCCTCACCGAGTTGCTGGCGGCTGTCAGCTGAGCGGAGCCAGGTCCACCACGGAACGGACCTCGGAACACATCTGGCCGCAATCTGTGATCGAGACTGCCGGCAAAAGGATGCATCAGGCGCCATGCTGATGGGTCAAACCCCTGTTGGAGGTGAATGATTGGTCTCCACTGCACCCGCCACGCCGGTTGAACTGATGGCCTCCCAGGTGGACGGTGAAACCCTCACCCTGCCCACCGGCTCCCATGTGTTTCGCCACGGAGATCTCACCAGTGCGATCTACGGGGTGCGCAAGGGCATCGTCGAACTGATCGACGCCTCAAGAAATCGCCTTTGCTACCGCCACGGCGAGCTGTTCAGCTACGAAGACATCGCCTGGCGGGGCGGATTCTTCCGCAACGAGGCCATCGCCCGCACCCCGGTGGAGCTGGTGAAACTGGAGCGGCTGAACTTCCTCAACCTTCTCCACAACCACCCCACCCTGGCGGTGGTGCTGATCGGTCAACAGCACGAGAGGCTGCGGGAGCAACGGGCCAGCGGTTCCTACTCCTACTGAGCCTGACCCAGCAGCAGAAGCAGACTTCGGGTCACCTTCGCCGCCAGCACGGCGCTCACACCGCTGGGGTCGAGCCCTGGCGCGAGTTCCACCACGTCGGCTGCCACCAGGTGATGGTGGCGAAGTTCCTCCAGCAGCCCTGCGAAGTGGCCCCAGTGGTAGCCGCCCGGCTCGGGAGTGCCGGTGCCGGGCAGCACGGCGGGATCGAACCAGTCAAGGTCAACCGTGAGGTAGAGCGGCCGGCCCCGCAGCGGGCCGAGGGCCGCCACCAGCTCAGCCTGGAGCCGCTCCGGCTCCAGCGACAGACCGGGGCCCTGCCCCACCAGCCGGCCACTGCGACGCAGTTCCTCGAACTCCTCGCGGGTGCCGCTGCGGATCGCCACCTGGAGCAGGTCAGCGGAGGGGAGCACCTCCAGGCAGCGGCGCATCGCGCAGGCATGGCTGTGGCGGGCGCCCAGCCAGTTCTGGCGAAGATCGGCGTGGGCATCGAGCTGCACCAGGGCCAGCTCGGGGTACCGGGCGGCCACGGCGGCCACCGCACCACTGCTGATCGAGTGCTCACCGCCGAG
The DNA here is from genome assembly GCF_025128255.1 of Synechococcus sp. CS-205. NCBI lineage: Bacteria > Bacillati > Cyanobacteriota > Cyanophyceae > Synechococcales > Synechococcaceae > Synechococcus > Synechococcus sp. CS-205. Next base: position 15,538 of record NZ_JAHLZB010000008.1, on the reverse strand, counting down.
CATCAGCGGCCGCAGCCCCAGCTCAAGCACCGCCCGGGTGGCCTCTCCCACGGCAGCCACCACCGGCTCCGGCGCCCCGAAGGGAATGGCCACTGCCCCCAGATCCACGAAGGCCAGGTCCTCGAGGTCGAGATTCAGCTGCGGGTCGTAGGTTTCGAGCCCATTGCTCACCTCCCGGATCGCCGCCGGCCCGAAGCGGGCCCCAGGCCTGAACGAGGTGGTGCCGTCGTAGGGCACCCCGAAGAGGCCCACCCGGCAACCGTCGGGATCACGCCTTGATCCCATGTAGATGGCTCCGTCGCGCTCGAACAGGTCGGAGTCGATCAGATCCTGAGGCACAGGGACAGACATCAGCTCAGGCCTGATGGAGGGCCAGGGCCCGCTCAATGCCGGCCGGGATGGCCTGGAAGGCGCCCCGCTGCCAGCGGGGCGACCAGATCTCACAGCCGGCGGCCACCGCCGCGGCCCGCTCGGCCATGGGCTCCAGGTACCGGGGGCCGTCCGTGGCGGCAAAGGTCCAGCTCCACCAGCCACTGGGATACATCGGCACCCAGCCATAGAGCGGATCGGCATGGCCGAACAGCTCCCGCAGCAGGCGCACGGTGGCCAGGTGCACCTCGCGGAAGGCTTCCGGCGATTCACTCTGGGTGGCGAACACCCCGCCAGGGCGCAGGATGCGGCGGCACTGCCGGAAGAAGGCACGGTTGAACAGGCCTTCGGCGGGGCCCGCCGGGTCGGAGCCATCCACGATCACCACGTCGTAGCTGGCGTCGTCGGCCGCGGAGGCCCAGGCGATGCCATCACCGACGGTGAGCCGGAAGCGGGGATCATCCCAGCAGCCCGCGCCCAGGGAGGGCAGGTAGCGCTGGGCGCACTCCACCACCAGCCCATCGATCTCCACCAGATCGAGGTGGCGCACACCGGGATGGCGCAGGCACTCCCGCGCCGTGCCGCCGTCGCCGCCGCCGATCACCAGCACCCGCTCGAGGCCGGCGGCGGAGCTGAGGGCCGGATGCACCAGCGGCTCGTGGTAGTGGCGCTCCTGACGTTCGGCCGTCATCCAGCAGCCATCGAGCAGCAGTCCCTTGCCGTAGCGCCGGCTGTCGATGATGGTGATCTCCTGGTAAGGGCTGCTCTGCTCCAGCAGCACCTCAGCCTCAAGGCCATAGCGCACACCCTCGTGGATCTCATCAACCCAGCCATTGATCGGTTTCACGGCTGCTGACTCCTCGAGCCGCCCTAGCTAAGCCTCCAGTGGAGCACCCTGTCACCCAGGCGTCCCCTGGCCCACACCACCCATGAGCGCAAGTCGATGAGCCTGAGCCGCCGGGAGTGGTTGCAACGGGCGGGCCTGGCGGCCGGGGCCCTGGCCCTGCCGGCCCTGGGCCCGGCCCCGGCGGAGGCCACAGGCCTCTCGCCTGAACTGGAACGCAGCCTCACGGCCTGCTCCCCCCATGACGATCCCCTCGGCAGCCTGCTGCGGCGCAATGCCCAGTTCAGCCGCGCCTGGCAGGCCGCCGCCACTTCCGGCAGCGCCCAGGAGCGCACCACGTTGATGAACGCCATCTGGCAGCGCAGCTGTCAGCTGGACCCCAGCGCCATGGCCAGTGGTCAGAGGCCGTGGGCGGCCCTGCTCAGCTGTGCCGATTCCCGGGTGTCGCCAGAGTGGATCTTCGTGTCGGGCGCCGGTGAGCTGTTCGATGTGCGCTGCGCCGGCAACACCGCGTTCGACGACGGCGTGGCCTCGCTGGAGTACGCGGTGGCGGAGCTGGAGGTGCCGCTGATCCTGGTGATGGGCCACAGCGGTTGCGGCGCCGTGACCGCCGCCCTCGCCGAGGCACCGCTCACCCCACTGCTGGAGCACCTGGTGACGCCGATCCGGGCGGCGCTGCAACCGGGCGACGACCTCAGCCTGGCGATCAGCCACAACGCGTCGCATTCCGCCCAGGAACTGAGCCGGCGCAGCCCCCTGCTGCGGGAAGCGGTGGGCGCGGGGCGGCTGCAAATCCAGCCCGCCTGCTTCGACATCGCCAGCGGCGCGGTGACACTGCTGTGAACCACCCAGGGGCGATCGATGCCTGACCTGCCCCTGGGCGAGCGGCTGGTGATCCCGGCGGCCGAGCTGGGCTGGCGCTTCTCCCGCTCCTCCGGGCCAGGCGGCCAGGGAGTGAACACCACCGATTCACGCGCAGAGCTGGTGTTCGATCTGGCGGCCACCACGGCGCTGCCGCCCCTGCTCAAGGCCAGGGCCCTGCGGCGGCTCGAGGGACGCCTGCTGGAGGGCGCCGTGGTGATCACCGCCTCGGAGCACCGCTCCCAGTGGCAGAACCGCCAGGCGGCCCTGCGGCGGCTGGCGGAGCTGCTGCGCTCCGCCATCGAACCGCCACCACCGCCCCGCCGGCGCACCAAGCCCACGCGGGGGTCGGTGGAGCGGAGGCTGAGCGCCAAGAAGCAACGCGGCGCCATCAAGGGCCAGCGCCGCTCGCGGCCGCCCCACCCCGACGACTGAGCCACAGGAACAGACCCTTCACGCCGAGTCGTCCTGGCTTCGGGCCTCCGCACGGATCTGGGCCTTGGCCTGCTGCCAGAGCCCCTCCAGCTCGCGGAGGCTCTGGCCCTGGAGGTTCCCCCCCAGGGCCGCTTCGACGCGGGAGAAGCGATCGAGGAAGCGACGGTTGGTGCCCGCCAGGCCGGCCTCCGGATCGAGGCCGCACCAGCGGGCCACGTTCACCAGGGTGAAGAGCACATCCCCCAGCTCCTCCTGGGCGTGGGCCTTGTCGCCGCTGGCCACGGCCTGCTTGAGCTCATCGAGCTCCTCGCGCACCTTCTCCCAGACCCCCTCGATCGTGTCCCACTCGAAGCCGGCGGCGGCGGCCTTGCGGGAGATGGTCATGGCTCCGGCCAGGGCGGGCTGCCCCCGCACCTTGCCGGCCAGGCGATCGCTGAGGGGGCTGCTGGACGAATCGCGCTGACCGCCGGCGCTGGCTTCGCCGGCCTTGATGGCCTCCCAGCTGACCTTCACCGCGGCGCTGTCACCGGCCAGCCCCCGGTTGGCGGCGGTGTCGGGCGCGGCAAACACATGGGGATGGCGCCGCACCAGCTTGTCGTGAAGGCCAAGGCTGATCGCGGTGAGATCGAAGCGGCCCGCCTCGCTGGCGATCTGGGCGTGCAGCAGCACCTGCAACAGCAGATCACCCAGTTCCTCCGCCAGATGCCTGTCGTCGCCATGGCGAATGGCGTCGGCCACCTCATGGGCCTCCTCCAGCACGTAGGGCACCAGGGAGGCATGGGTCTGCTCGAGGTCCCAGGGGCAACCGGCTTCCGGATCGCGCAGCTGCGCCACCACGGCGATCAGCCCGGCGAGGGCCTCCAGGGTGGGACCCAAGGCGGCAGGATCGAGGCGGGAATCGGGGCCGGTCACGGGCCGATGAGCCACAGGTCCACCGTCCTAACGCCGCTTCCGTTTCCCACGCAGCAACCGGGGCAGGCGCGGCAGGGGGTCACCGTCCTGGAGCAGATGCAGCCAGCTGCTGGCCTCCACCCCCACCAGCGCCGCCAGCAGCAGGGGCCGCTGCTGCCCCCAGAGACCCCGCCCCGCCTCCAGCAGCCGCCCGGGGCCCGGCGCCCCAAGGGGCGAGAGCAACGCACTCAGCGCCAGCACCAGCGCCGCCAGGTAAGTCAGGCGCAGCGCCGAGCCGAGCAGGGGGCTGTGGGAGAGCAGGGAGCGATGGCGCAGCCCGCGGCGGTAGGGCCACCAGAGCAGGGCGAACGGGCCCCAGCGCCGACTGGGGTTGGAGCGGGTGTCGAGGTCGGGGGAGAGCCAGAGGCCACCGGCCAGGAAGCCAGCAGCTGCGCTGGCCACTCCAGCCAGCCCCAGCCACGGCCACCACAGCAGCCCGAAGGGCAGGCTCAGCAGCCAGGTGGCACGGTCATGGCTGCGGCCACTGGCCATGGCTGGAGCGGGCTGCTGGTATGGGGGCAGAATGCCTGCACGCGCGATTAGCTCAGCGGTAGAGCGCCTGCCTTACAAGCAGGATGTCGCTGGTTCGAACCCGGCATCGCGCATCCCCAGACAACCCAGTCTATGACTGGATTTTAGCTTGCATAGCAACGGCTTTCAGGGTTCCCCTTGGCGCCGTCGCCGCACCCAAAGAGACCAGGTTGACCCCGAAAATGCCAGGATTTCACGCGGATTTCACGCGGGCGTGAAGACGCAATGGCCTCCCCTCCATGGCTGCGGAACCTGAGCCAGGCCTTCAAGGCCCACCGTCTAGGACGGAGCGGCTGGTATGTGGAGCTGAACCGCGACCGTCTGCGGGTGGTCTCCGCCGAACTACCACTCAGGCCCGGTGAATCGCCAGACCAGGCTCACAAGCGCAGAGCTTGCAGCCTCTCCGTACCACCCGGGCCGGCCACCGCCGCCGCAGCCCTGAGCGAGGCCTGCGCAGTGTTCGACAGCGTGATGGAGGGCACCTGGGAGTGGCTCGACGAGACAGCCGCCCCGCCAGCCGAAGACCCTCGCCACCTGAATCCTGAGCACCTCGAGAGGCTGATCCTGCAGCTCCGCTGCAGCCTTGTAGGTGAGCGCATGACCGCCCGCACTTGGGATCGGACATGGGAGCCATTTCTCCAACGGCTCGTAGCGAGTGCCGCTGAGCGCCACGCGGATGATGATGCCGCCCTAGTGACCACCTACTTGCGGCGATGGGAGGCGAACACCCGATCACGGCAGATGGCCCACGACCGTGCACGGAGCCTTTGGAAGGAGGCGGGCTGGCCCTGGCCGGACGAAATGGCGCAGCTGCGCGGAAACGGCAAAGCCGCAGCCGATCCCGAGGGGGTCAGGGCCTTCACCGATCAGGAGATCCAGGAACTGCGTGAGCGGATCGGAAAGAGCGGCAGGCTGGGGGCCGCCGATCTTTTGGCCTGGGACACCCTGGCCGTTTTCGGGCTCCGGCCGCAGGAACTGATTGGACTAGAGCTGAAGGGTGGGGCCAGTGGTTCGCCGGTGGCGATGGTCACCCGCTCGAAGCATTCCAGCAAGGGCGCGACACGGCCGCGGCAGGTTCCGGCCGTGCCGCCAGCCGACTGGCCGCCCGACTGCTACCGGCTCCTGCATCGCTGGCACGCTCACGGGTTACCTGAGTGGAGCCAGCGAGCAACCGGCCCCGGCGCCCACATGACACAACAGCTGCGCCGCCTGCAGATGCCCAGCGACCTCACCAGCTACGGGATGCGCCATGCGTTCGCCCTGCGCCTGGGCCTGGACCTGGGGCTGCACGTCCGCGAAGGTGCCGAATTGATGGGCCACAGCCCGGCGGTTCACCTCGCCACCTATGGCCGCCGACTGGACGCGCCGGGCCTGCGAAGCAAGGTGCAAGCCCTGGTGGCCGGCCGCGGCAACCGTTGCGGCTGACCAGCTCCCGCCGGAATACCCGCCAAGAGAAAGGAACGCCGTAGCCCGCCGGGCGCTCCGATTCCCCGAGAAGCCTCACCAAGACTGGGCTCAAAAATGGAACGCATAGCTCACCAAACCGTTCTTTTTTTACCCCTTGCGGTGGCGATTTTCAGGGCATAGGGTGAGCACAAGGCGCACAAGAGCGCCGAGGTTTCTCATCTGTACCCAATGGCCTTTACCTGCACCACCGCAGAGGTTGCAAGCCACTTTCGCGTGGCAAGAAATACCCTTGGCCGCCTGCGTGCCGCCGATATTCTTCGCCCCGGAGTTCACTTCGTAGCCAGTGGCGTTGGCATCAAGCGCCCGAATCTCCGGTGGGACCTTGACGCCGTCGAAGCCGCACTACAGCGCCGCGGCCGTCAGCTGAAGCGGCCCAGAAAGAACTGAGCGGGGGTAGTGCGGAGAGCTGAACGCAGATGTCGCAAGTGAATTCAACCGAAGCTGGCAATAAACAACCCCTTGCTGATGGGCACTGGGAGCACCTCCTGAGCGAGCTGGGCCCCGAAGGCCTGAAGATCGCCATAAACCTCGGCGCCCGCAGCATCAAGGCCGACGAGGCCCACGCCATTGGCTTCCGGTTCAAGGGCTGGAGTGGCGGCGGCTTGATGCTGCCATTCGCTGGCACGTTCACCCAGCTTCGCTGCGACGACCCGCCGCAGGACAGCAAGGGAGACCCGGTGAAATACCTCTCCCCCGTCGGCATCCCCCAGGCCCCAGTAATCGTCGGCACCGGCCCGGCCACTCTCGCCACCGAGGGATTCAAGGATTCAGTCGCGCTGCACCTGCTGACCGGCCAGGCCGTCGCCGGCATCGCTGGAGTATCCGCATGGAAACAGCTCCCCGATTCCGTCGATCTGGTCATCTACGACGCCGACGCTCAGCACAATCCAGGCGTCTGGGGGGCGCTGATCACCGCCGGCCTAGAGCGCCCGCGGCTACGCCTGGCGTTCTTCCCCGCCGACGTGGCAGGCCCGAAGGGTGGCGCCTGTGAGTTCCGCAACGCTGGCGGCGACTTCACCGCCATCAAGCGGTGGAAACCCCGTGAGCTGCTGCGCGAGCTGCCCAGGCTGCTGCCCAGGGATCTGCGCGTCGATTGGCACGGCCGCACCTTGAAGACCATGGCCCGGCTCGCCACAGCGGCCGGTATGGACCCAGAGGCAACTGACGCCCTCATGACTCAGGTGGCCAAGGCCATCGGCCAGTCCGTCGCCGCAGCGCGCAAGGCACTAAAGCGATCCAGCGCCGCCTCCAGCCAGTGCCCTGAAGATCCCAACAAGGCGCAGCTCCAGGCCTTCATTCGCTCTACCTACTCGGTCAGGTTCAACGAGCTATCGGGCGCCGTCGAGCTGGACGGGAAGCCCATGGGACACATCGAGCTGGCGGATTCATTCCTGGCCCACCTCCATGGGATCGAGACATCCAAGCAGGCCGCACAGGATTCATTCACCTACGTGGCGATGGCCAACGCCTATAACCCCGTGGCCGAATACCTGAAGGGGCTGGAGCAGCGCAACGACCTGAAGCTCTTGTCACTGGAGGAGATCGCCGCAGCGTTCGGCGTTACTCCCGGCGACACCCTCTCTCAGGAGCTGTTGGCACGCCACTTAGCCGGCGCCTACAAGCGAGGCATCTGCCCTGGCGAGAAGCACGATCAGATGCTGATCATGCTGGGCGATCAAGGACAGGGCAAACAAAAGGCGATTCGAGCACTTGCCCCTGAAGGCTGGTATGACTCCGCCACCAAGGTGGCCAAAGGGCTGGAGGATCGCGAGTTCCTAGGGAAGCTCAACTCCGCCTGGCTGTTCGAGTTTGACGAATGCGAGAAAGCGCTACTAGGCCGTGATTCCAGCGAGTTCAAAGGATTCACATCGCGTTTCATTGACAAGTACGTGCAGAAATGGGAGACGCAATGCCGCGACCACCCGCGACGCTGCGTCTTATTCGGCACATCCAACGAGCGCGAGGTTCTGAACGATCCAACCGGCGCCCGCCGCTACTGGATGATCGATGTGCGCGGCGGCACCATCCGCCCCAAGTGGATCCGGCAGCACCGCGACTCGATCTGGGCGACCGTTGCCACATGGGTGGCATGGGGGCTGGAGAGCTGGATCCCAGAGGGTCACCCCACCGCGCTGGCCGCCGCTGGCCGTGCTGCTGACGCCCGTATCAGCGACGTCTGGGAAGGTTGCGTCCGCGAGGTGCTGGAGCAGCAACTCGCCACCGGCATGGGGATAGGCCAGGACGACCTGATCCTGCGGGCGCTCCAAACCGAGATCAAGCAGATCGACCGCAGCGTTCAGATGAAGGTGACGCGGATTGTCGCCGGCTCCGACTTCACGACCCACGGCGGCACCATCCGCTGGATCCAAGCCAAGCGTCGATATGGCGGCGGCCAGCCTCGATCGGGATACGTGCCGACCTGCGTTCCAGACGTGCCGACCTGTTCCGACCAATCCTGGGGAGATTGGAACGGCGCAACCCCTTGGAGCAACAGGGATCTCTCCACCCTGTTCCAACCGTTCCAACCTTTTAGAGAGTGTTGTGTAGAGAAAAAGGGACCAGCAGGTAAGGGGGGAACGGGCGACGCGATTTCCCGTAGGGAGATTGCGCAAAACGGTCGGAACGGTCGGAACGAGGCTGCGATCCCCTCTGGCGCAAGCGATCTGCCGTTCCTACGGGATCAGAACAGGTCGGCACGGAACGGAACGGCAGATGGAACGACGGAACAGGGCGCCAAGCCGAACCATCGGGACCGCGTCCTGGCCATCCCCCAGGGCGCCCCAGTGGAGGTCCGCGAACCGGGCAAGCCGACGATCAACGGCCACCGGATGCTCAACCCGCTCGGGAAGTCCGAGCACTGCCAGCTGACCGGCCCCGATGGCGGCACCGTGCAGCGCCCGAAGGCCTGGGTGTGGCCCTGCGACCCCTCGGCCTGAGCCATGCCCGCCTTAACCCTCCCCGCCGCCCTGCACCAGCGAGCACGGCCTCCGCCCTGGCGCGAGCTGCTCGATCTATGCCCGCTCAGCACACCCGCCAACAACGACATGACCGCCACCCCTGAGATCAGCGCCGACGTCGACTTCGAATGCGACGAATACCAGTTCACCGCCAGTCGAATCTCCCAGGCCGTGCACACAGCGGCCGAACAACTTGAGCGTGCGATGAAACGACTCGTGCGATGGGACATGACCATGGACCCCCAGGTTGGGGAGTGCCCGTATGCCTTGCTCGAAAGGATTAAGCGAGAGATCACCGTGGAGATCCTCCTTACTTCAGGGAGCATCACGGCGGAGGCTGCAGATGATCTCCTGGAGTCCGATGACCAGCCGGCCTGGGCCCGCGCCGTGGAGCAGGCCCAGGAGGTGCTGCGTCTGAGTTACTGACGCCCGCCCCCGGCCCGCCGTTGCGCCGAACCCAAGCCAGCGGCAACCCTGACCTATTTGACCGAGAACCTGATGAACCGAGCTCAGCGCCGCCGCTCCCAACGGCTTCCTGTTGTCAGTACCCGAGCCTGTCCCTGCTGTCGAGAAATCTCCTTCAACTGCCCGAATCCACGCTGCGCCCACCCCTACGAAATGAAGCTGCCAGCCGACCAGGAGCCCACAGGCTCGGCCGGCTGCCGCTGCATCCGCTGCGGCGCCGAGTTCACGCTTGATGTGATCGGCTGGGTGAACGCCAACGACCCGATTCGACAGAGCCTGGAGAAGGCCTTGCTGGTCAGGGAGGAGGACCGCCCATGACCCACCACCCTGCTCCCCGCCGTGGTCGTCGCCGTCGAAGCCGTGGTCGAGGCCCTGGGCCCGCTGCCCCGCCGGCACCGGTCGACCGCACCCCGAAGGCTGAGGAGATCAACGCGATCAGCAGGGAGATCACACGGGAGGGCTGCTTGAGCAGCCCTGTCATCACCACCACCACCGAGGACCAGCCATGACCACCACCACCAATCGCCAGCAGCAAGCAATCGACCGGCTGCATCTGCTCACTGACAAGTACATGCAACTCGTCTGGTATGCCCGCAGCATGCCTACTGATGATCCGTCATGGGAGGCCTACCCCTCTCACATCAAGGAAGGCGCTCTTAACAGTCAAGCGAGAGTGGAAGAACACTTTCCCGACGAAACCGACAGCCTGGCTTGCCCCGATAGCGGCGACTGGGAGCACGGCTTCAACAGCGGGATGCTCGCTGCCGCACGGCTACTGCTCGCCTACCTGCACCCGCAGGCTGATGGGGCGGAATGGGATCAACAGATCGAAGACGCTGAAGAAGAGTTCCCTGCACTGTACATCTGATGCCATGCTCGCCACCGACCGCCGAGGGGCCCGACCGCCGGGATGACGCATGGCCTCACGCGCTTCACTGGCTCAAGCGCAACGCCCCCGAAGCCGCCAATGATCGGCAGGTATCACCACGGCAGTCAATCTGGGGAGCTCACATAGCTAACCCCCCAGAAGAAAAAGGTACTCCCGGAGGGGGAGTGGGGCTTGCGGGGTATTTTGCCCACGCAATTTCGCTAGTGCCAGAAACTGTCGTGTTAAACGAGCCCAGTTAAGCAGCCAGTCTCATTAAGCTGGGAGGAGAAAAGAGCTCCTCTACGTGCAAACGCTGATCAGCCAACTGCAGATCCCAACCAACCCGCTACTGAGCGGTCGGGTGGATGCCGCGGTGCCACCCGACTGCATCCAGAAAGCAGTGGTGAAGCGGCCGATCCGCCGGCAGTCTGCTCAAGATTATCGGCGCGATTCTGCTGTTGAGATTGTCAAGAATCTGGAGCGCGACGGGATGGAGCTGTTCGGCCTCACCCGCGGGCAGTTCAGCCTCTCCGACCTGATCGAGGCGGTGCTGGACAAGATCGGCCCGGCGGAGATGGAGATCAGCACCTGGACCGCCGCCCACGCCGACGTGGAGCGGATGATGGTGCTGATGGAATCGGGGAAAGTGACAGGCTGCCGGTGGCTGGTGGATCAGACCTTTGTGCGCCGGGTGCCGGAGCTGGCGGCAAGGATCCGGGAAACCTTCGGTGATGACAGCATCAGGGTGACGAGGACCCACGCGAAGTTCGTGACGCTGAGAAGCGAGGAGTGGGCCGTGGCGCTGCGAAGCAGCATGAACCTCAATCAAAACCCGAGGCTAGAGAGCTTCCAGGTCGCTCACGATCCCGAGCTGTGCGACTTCCTGAGCGCTGCGTTTGACGATGTCTGGAGAAGGCAGGACAAGAGCCTGTCCCTGGCGTCAACCAGCGATCAACTGAAGTGGTATCGCGACCATGGATGAAGCCGCCGCAATCACCGCCGCGACACCAGCGCCGCCGCCACCGGTGGAGGCGGTGGTCGAGTGGCTGCTGACTGGAGCGAGCGAGCGCCAGGTGCAGGAGGCGCTCGCGCAGACCTACCCCGACGCGAACTGCGGCGGCGTGATGAAGACCGTTCAGCAATACCTCGCCCACGCTGGCCAGCCTGACGCCGACGCGGTGCGCGGGTGGGCGCTGCTCAGCTACCGGCGCCTGTACCAGGAGATGCTCAGGGTCGGCGACTACAACGGCTGCCGGCAGGTGGTCAAAGAAATCTGCAACCTCGTCAGGACCTGACCCATGCCATGGATCAGCCAGAAGATGTTCGCCGAGCGGGTGGGATGCACCACCGCGAACGTGACGATCGGCATTCGGCGCGGGCGCATCTCACCGGAGTGGGTGAAGCGCGAAGGGAGCCGGAGCGTGTTGATCAACACCGAGGCGGTGGCCGACTGGCTGGCAACGACCAGAACAAGAAAAACCGAGGCCAAGAAGCCGGCCTCACCCCCGCTGCCGCAGTCTGAGGCGCCATCGACACCGGCACCATGGCCGCCACTGCCGCCGGCCACGATTCAACGCCAGCCGGATGAATCGACCGGTGACATGCCCCTGCTGCTGTGGGGGCAGCCGCCAGCGGACGGCAACACCGAGAAGCTGGAGGCCGAGCTGGAGCAGTCACAGGCCGCGGCGGCCGAAGCCGGCCAGCCGCGGCATGAATCTGAGCGGCGATCGGCGGAGCTGCGCGCCCGGCTGCTGGAGATCGACCTGGCGCGTGAGGAGCAGGCGCTGATGGATGCGCGGGCGATCAAAAAGGCATGGTTCGAGGCGGGCCGCCAGATCCTGCAGCGCCTGATGGGCTTGCCGGTGCGGCTGGCGTCAGACCTGGCCGCGATGAACGATGCCGCCGAGATCGCAATCCTGCTGGAGCGCGAGATGACAACCGCACTGGAGAGGCTGAACGATGAGATGCCCTGCTGATGAGGCGGTGCGAGCCCTGATCGCAGGGCTCACGCCGGACCCGCTGCTGGCGGTGAGCGAATGGGCGGATCAGTTCCGGGTGCTGAGCAGCCGAGCAAGTTCGGAGCCGGGGCCATGGCGCACCAGCCGGACCCCGTACCTGGAGGCGGTGATGCGAAGCCTCAGCCGATCCGATGCGGTGCAGGAGGTGTGCGTGGTGGCGGGCGCGCAGCTCGGGAAGACGGAGTGCGGGATCAACTGGATCGGCGCGACGATCGACACATCGCCGGGGCCGATGCTGTGCGTTCAGCCAACGGTCGACCTGGCCAAGCGGTTCAGCCGGCAGCGGGTGTCGCCATTGATCGAGGAGACGGAGCGACTGAAGGCAAAGGTCCGCCCGGCGCGGGAGCGCGACAGCGGGAACACGGTGCTGAGCAAAGAGTATCCGGGCGGAATCCTGATGATCACCGGCGCGAACAGCGCGGCCGGGCTGCGGTCGATGCCGATCCGCGACCTGTTCATGGACGAAGTCGACGCCTACCCCGGCGATGTGGACGGGGAGGGCGATCCGGTGGACCTGGCAACAGCGCGGACGAGGACGTTCGCGAGAAAAAAGATCCTGCTCACCAGCACACCAACGCTGGCGAGCCGTTCGCGGATCTGGTCAATCTGGGAGCAGTCAGACCAGCGAGTGTTCCAGGTGGGCTGCCCTGATTGCGGGCACCGGCAGGTGATCGAATGGAACCGGATTCGGTATGACCCGAAGAATCCGGCAGCAGGCGCGCAGCTTGCGTGTGAAGAGTGCGGGGTGCTGATCGAGGAGCGGCACAAGCCGCGGATGCTGGCGGGTGGCGAGTGGGTCGCGCTGAATCCGGGCGCCAAGATTCACGGCTATCACATCAGCAGCCTTTACAGCCCGCTGGGATGGTTCGGCTGGACAGATGCAGCGGAATTGTACGAGCGGGCCAAGGATGACGAACAACGGATGAGGGCGTTCACGAACACGGTGCTGGCGCTGCCATGGCAGGAGCACGGCGAGGCGCCCGATTGGGAGGTGCTCTACCGGCGCCGCGAAACGTACCAGCGCGGCGTGGTGCCTGCTGGTGGGCTGGTGCTCACGGCCGCGGCCGACATTCAGCGGGACCGGATCGAGCTGGAGGTGGTCGCGTGGGGGCCTGGGATGGAAAGCTGGAGCGTGGATTATGTGGTGCTCCAGGGCGACACAAGCACGATTCAGACGGACCCGATGAAGCCGTGCCCGTGGCGGAACCTGACCGCGGAGCTGCGGCGCACCTACAAGCACGAAGGCGGGGGAGAGCTGGGCATCACCCGGCTGGCGGTTGACTCAGGCGACCAGACGCAGACCGTCTACGCCTGGGTGCGGAAGCAGGCCGATCCACGGGTGATGGCGGTGAAGGGCCGGGCCAACCTGACGACGCCGGTGGGGATCCCAACGAAGCAGGATGTGACCTACCAGGGAAGGAAGGCGAAGCACAGCATCAAGCTCTGGCCGGTCGGCGTCGACGGGCTGAAGACAGAGCTTTACGGCTGGCTGCGGCAGGACCCACCGCTGGAGAAGGGCGACCCGATGCCGCGAGGATGGTGCCATTTCCCGGAGTACGGCGAGGAGCACTTCCAGGGGCTGACGGCTGAGGAGCTGCGCCAGTCCCTGCATCGAGGGTTCCCTGTCTACCGGTGGGAGAAGATCCGCGACCGGAACGAACAGCTCGACGTGAGGGTCTACAACCGCGCCGCGGCGACGACGCTGGGGGTCGATCGCTGGGGCGATGAGGAATGGCAGCGGCGGCGAGTTGCGTTGGTGCAGGCGACGCCTGCACCCGCTGGCGCGCCGGATTGCGCTGCTACACCATCCTCTCGATCGCGGCCAAGGCCACGGCGGCGGCCCCGTCGTGCGGTCTCGATCGGCGGATGAGCGGGCGCAAGACAAGCTGTACAAGGTGCCACAGCGCTTGATCGATTGAACGCTGATCAGGAGCAAACCTGCTTCTGGCGGGAGCGGCGCAGCTCGCGGGCCAGGGCGGTGCTGCCGAACATGCCCCTTTCTTCCTGATCGAAGGCCACGATCCAGATCGGTCGGCGTGGCGGCCCAGCATTCGGCCAGCACGAGCATGGCTGCGATGCCGCTGGCGTTGTCATCAGCGCCGATCGATTCCAGAGGACCGTCGTAGTGGGCGCCTACCAGCAGCGGCGCCAGAGCGGGCTTGTGGCCGGCCAGCTTGAGGATCAGTTTCTGGCCCTCCCCGCACCCCTCATCGAAGGCGTGGGTCTCCAGTGGCCCGAGGACCGAGAGCTGCTCAACGAGGTAGCTGCGCACGGCGAGCAGACCGAGGCGATTCCAGTGGAGGTGGCGAGGCCGAGCCACCGCTTCGAGGTGACTCAGCAGGTGGCTCGGCAGGGACGTCATGGCGGGGCGTTCGGGTAGGACTGGATACGCCGACACGCCTGTCGAACGTTGAGTGGATCAGCAAGATGCCTCAGAGCTTCACCCAGAAGCGGACGGAATTGAATCAGCTTCCGTTGGGTTGCCTGTGGGTCGTCGTTCGCATGAAATGACCAGCGTGGGCATCATCCGCATTCCAGACTGAGTGCGTTCTCATCGAGCCAGTCATGAAGCAGATCAAGATCCAATGGCAAGACCAGTTCGGTCACTGGCAGCAATACCAGACTGTGCATCACGAAGCGAACGCTTCCCGTACCGCCCAGAAGCGTGCCAGCACAACCGGCAAGCGCCACAGACTCATCGATGAGGATAATCGTGTGCTTGACATCATTGAACCCTGAGTCGGTTCAATGTCACGGAACCGGCAGATGCTTCCCGAGGTGTCCGATTACTACTTTCTCGGCCTTGGGATCCCAGTGGAAGTGAATGCGCAGAGTTCGATATGCCGATTCCTTGACGCCAATCTTCAGGTGTTGCCACATCACCACCTCCTCATCGTCATAGGTGAAGGTGCGCGCGCGCCGGGCGGCCTGGTTTTTTTCGACACCCTGCGACTCTCTGGCCGCAAAGGCACTGGGGCCAAATACTTGGAGGCCAACAATATCGGGCTTGCCGCCCAGACGTGCCTCGCGATATTCGGTGGCCAGGCGCCAGAGGAGCTGGAAAAGGCGATCTCCCAGCTCGAATCCAGCGGCATCATCCGCTGATTTCCAAGCCGAGTCGAGCAGCTCGAGGCTGTCGGGGCAGAGCTGATTGACCAGTTCAACGATGCGGCGGGGCTTGAGTTGAGCGGTGAGCTCCTGAAGTCCATCGAGCAGACGTTGCGTCAGCCAGATATCTGGGTCGCCCGGGCCGTCTCCAGCGAAGCCGGATGAGCTCTCTAGGTAGTAATCCCCTGCCTCGAAGGTTTCCCGGTAGAACTCGAGTTCTTCCTGCATTTGCTCGAGGGTGTTCTCCAGAGCTTCTTTGGCAAGGTCAAGGGCCTCGTTGTCCTTATACGCCAGGTCCACTTCCTGCTTGGCGATCGAAAGATCTAGGTCGAGCGTCTCCATACGCTGCATCGTCTGATCCTTCTGCTGCCTGGCCTGCTTGGTGAGCTTGTCCTGCTGGCTCTGGCTGCTTTCAAGTTCGCGTCGCGCCAGTGCTGCCTCGGCACGGGTTGATGCAAGACGCTGGCTAATTTCTTCCTGCTTTTTCTCGAGTTCTTCCAGACGCTCACGGCGCTCGCGCTGGCTGGTTGACTCGCTCGACACGCCGAACAAGGAACGGATCAGCTGCTCGATCGTTTCTTCATCGGCCGGCGCCCGTCCACTGGCGTCGGTGAGGCTCAGATACCAGGGATAGTGGCGACCTTCCTGGGTGGGGTAATAGCTA
>NZ_JAHLZB010000007.1:0-54040 GCF_025128255.1 Synechococcus sp. CS-205 | reverse complement strand
TTCATGGCACTGTGGACCCACTCCGATCCATCTCGAACTCGGATGTGAAACGCAGTAGCGGCGAAGATAGTTGGAGGGTAGCTTCCTGCAAAAATAGCTCAATGCCAGGATAAAAAATCTGATTGCTCAAGAAAGCCGCCCTCGGGCGGCTTTCTTTGTGTCTTGGATTCCGATGGTGCCACTGTGGAATGGGCGGGTAGCAGCAAGAAGCAGGAGGCTCGAATTGTTGTTTGCGTCAGATCGTTTAGGCTGGCCGGATGACAGCTGCTGACGCCTTGTGGATTCTTCGGAGTTCGATCATCAAGTTGATCGTGCCACAAAACGGTTGAGGCGATTCGTTCGGCGGCTTTGGTGGTCGTGCCGACTCTGGGATCATTTTGACTGTGTCGATCTGAGTGCGGCTTTTGCTTACCACACCCTTCAATCTTTCTTCCCCATTCTGCTGATTATTCTGTCTTTGGCGAGCTGGATTCTTGGCCGTGATGATGGTTTGACAGGTCAGATTCTCGATCTAACTTCGCAAGTATTGCCTAGCTCGGCTCAGAAGATTGTTCGAACCACGCTGGAGCAGCTCTACAGGCAGCGGGGCGGTGCTGGTGCTCTAGGCCTGGCCGTGTTGTTGATCACGGCGAGTAATGCCTATCTGAGCCTCCAGCGTGGAACCGATCACCTATGGTCCATCCGCTTTAAGCGGCCCCACCAGGACAAGGATGCAGTGGAGGAGAGGCCTCTGTTTCAGAATGTCCTACAGGCGGTAAGGCGCTTTCTGATCTTGCGCCTCAAGGCCACGATGTTCCTGCTGGCAGTGGGCGCCCTCTTTGTGATGGATCAACTCACGGTCAACCTGCGCTTCACAGGGTTTCAGACTTGGCGAGGATTGACAGCTGCGCCTGTTGACTGGGCTTCCCAGTACCTTTTACCCGTCTCGCCGCTGGCTGATTTCTTTGTCTCATTGTTTGTGGCTTCCTTGGTCTCTCTTGGGCTGCTCCGCCTCTTGCCGTCGTGGCGAATCAGCTGGCAGCTTCTGTTGCCCGGTTCCTTCCTGGTAGGTGCTGCTTACACTTTGCTGAACTTTGCTGTTGGCCGAAGCATCGTTTCGCTTGGGGCGAGATTTCAAGCCTATGGATTGATCGGTGGGGTGCTTGTGCTGACGCTTTGGGTCTGGTTGTTGGGATTGATCTATTATTTTGGGGTAGCTTACAGCGTTGTGTTGAGTACCCCTGGGGCCCCAACAGCCGAATGGTTTGAACTTCGCTCCGGCCTCGAGCGTGATCAACCGAGCCGCCGTGATCTTCCCTCCGACGAACGCTGATCCTCCTTCGGCTTCGGGGATCCGCACCGCCCTTCGCTAGGAAAATTGGCGGATGTGCGCGACGATCACTCAAGCTGAGCAGATGGATGTGGCCAAAACAAGCTTGATGCTGCGCCCCCTACCCACAGCCGTGGTGCTGCTATGTGCCGGCATTGGCGCCTGTGTGCTGGGTGCCTTCTTCACCTTGACCCTGGTTCCTGTACTGGTGATGGTGGGCTTCGTCGCCACCTTCCTTGTGGCGGCACTGGCATGCGCCTGGGCTGGGGTGGAGGCCCTCGCCGCTCTTGAGCGCTGGCTGGAGCGTGATTCCCGCTTCCAGCGCTGATGTCCCGTCAGCTGCCCTGGTTCTGGATCCTGCTTGCTCTCCTGGTGCTGGCCGCTCCCACTCCCCTGGGGCGGCTCCTTCTCGACCTGCTCGGAGGCCTCACCCTGGCGGTTCTCCTGCTGCCTCTGCTTCTGGCTGGCGCCGGGGCTGTTGCCTTTCAGATCCTCAGGCGCCGGGTTCGCACCTGCACCGTCTGCGGTCTGACCAGCCTGGCGACCAGCCAATGCCCGGGGTGCGGCGCTCCGCTGTCAGAGAACAACGGTGCTGAGTCAAATCCTTTTGTCCAGAGTGATCCTTTGGTCGAGCGACCGCCTTCGGATCTTGCCAGCTTCTTGCGGCGGTCTGGTGGAGGCAGACAATCTGAACCAGTCAGCAATGCCAATCTCGACGTCAGTGATGTCACCATCGATGTTGAATCGCATGATGTCGATGCCCACTGAGTGCTGAGGCGGGTGAGTCTGTTCATCGATCTCAACCCATCACCTGATCACTCAAGGCTGCGTGGATGCTCCACGGCTGATCTCCAGCAGGCGACGTTCCCTCAGAAACAGAAAGAATGGCGCTGCGAAGGCGAAGGCGATCGTCACACTGCCAAGCAGCACGATCCACAGTCCTCGCATCTTCAGCCGGCGGGCCTCCACGATGATCCAGATCGTGATGGCCGATGCCCCGATTAGCAGATCCCTGGACAGGGAACGTGCTGCCGGATTGACGTTGGCCAACTCGATGAACTGCGTCAGATCGAACGCCTGGCCGTATTCACGGATGTAGTCGGCGTTGGCCAACCAGGGGAAGACAGCTCCGCCCACGGCCAGGGCCAGATAAAGCCACTGCAACCAGGGGGACGGCACCAGGGGAGTTCTGATCCCTGTGTTGCTTGTTTCGCTGGCTGGGTTGCTGGCAGGAGTCATGGTTGTGCTTCCAGGGAATTGAAATCAAGTTCCTCCACCTGCTGCTGCACCTGTAGAAGCACCTGTTCGCAGCGATCGGCATAGGCAACCGCTCGCTTGTAGAGGCCTGCCATGGCTTCCACCTCCAGATCCTCCGACTGCAGCGCGGCTAGCGTGAGTTCGAGCGCTGTGCGGCTCTGGGCAAAACTCAGCTGCCGGGTCTCTTCCAGCCAGGCTGCGTCGTCAGCTGTCGATCCGCCCGTCGCTTGGGCGACATCCTCGGGGGTCTGGGTGCTGGGTTGACGCTTGTGGGTGCTCATGGGGCTGGGGGCTCATGGCGGCGCTCGGTGACGCGGGCTGCGACCGCTCCATCCAACCACTGCACCACCAGCATCTGGTCGACGTCGACCTGCTCGATCGAGCGCACGAGTTCGCCGGATTCAGCACGCACCAGGCAAAACCCCCGCTTCAGCAGCTGCTTGGGAGAGAGGGCATCCAGCAGCTGACGCCGCTGCTGCAGCAGGGCCAGCTGCCGTTGCAGCAGGGCACGGGGCTGGAGCTGCTGCAGGCGCTGGCCCAGCAGGGCCAACCGTTGCTGCTCCCGATCCAGCTTCCAGCGCAGGATCTGATGCAGTTGCTGCTGGCGTTGTCGCAGCTCCTGGCGGAGTGTGCGCTGGTCAGGCAGCAGGGCCACGATGGCCGCAGTTGGTGTGGCCGCACGATAATCAGCCACGAGGTCAGCGATCGTGGTGTCGTCTTCGTGGCCGAGTCCGGTGACCACCGGTAAAGGCAGGGCCGCCAGGGTCAGGGCCAGCTCCTCACTGTCGAACACAGCCAGATCCTCGCGGTTGCCGCCGCCGCGGGCCAGGACCACCGCTTCAATGCCAAGCCGTTCAGCCGCCTGGCCCACCGCGTTGAGAGCCGCGCAGATGGTGTTCTCAGCAGCGCCCTGGACAGGAATCGGAACCACAAGAATCCTGGTGGCGGGCCAGCGTTCAGCAGCCGTACGCAGCATGTCGGCCAGGGCGGAGCTGGGGCTGCTGGTGAGCAGCGCGATCACAGCGGGGCAATCCGGCAGGGGCTGTTTACGGGAGGGCTCGAACAGGCCCGTAGCCTCGAGCTGCTCTCTGACTCGCTCGAACTGGCGCAGAACGCTGCTGAGGCTGGGGCGGATGTCGAGAGCCTGCACGCAGAGGCTGGCGCGTGCGCCCCAGAAGTTGAGCTTTCCGACAACGATGACTCCGTCGCCATCGGCTGGAGTGAAGCTCAGGCGAGGCCGTTGTGAGGCCCACACCACGGCGGAAATCGAGGCAGCCTCATCGACAAGGGTCATCCAGAGGTGGCCTTTCTTGAGCTGTGGCCGCGAGACCGTGGCCTCCAGGAGAAAACGGGGGGCGAAGCCGCGCTCCAGCAAGGTGCCGATCGAGCGATTCAGGTCGCTGACGCTGTAGCGGGGGAGAGCCTGGCCGGTGCCATATGCCGCCGGATCGCTGATCCTGGTCGAATCCACGCGCGTCAATGCTGTAGCCGCCCGTAGCAGTATCCCCAGTAGAGACTGATCGCGGAGGCCGCGAGAAAGAGGAGTCGTCCGATCGGGTGGTCGAAGCGAATCAGGCCCGCTGCGCAGACCACCAGAGCCGTGCTCAGCAGACGGGATCCGTCACGCCGATTCTTGACGAAGAATGGAGCCAAGGGCGCGAACCCCCAAGGGAAGTGACAAGTCTGGCTGACCGCTCAGGCTGGCTGTCCCCCTATGAAAAACCCACCGCCTCCGGCTGAAGGAGACGATGGGTGGCTGGAATGGAGCTCGGCTTGCTCAACCCAGACCGATCTGGGAGAGGATGCCCTGGCCGGTGAGCAGTTCGGTGGCCAGACCGATGACGAAACCGAGCATGGCGAGGCGGCCGTTCCAGGTTTCAGCGAAGTTGACGAAACCGAAGCGGGGTTGGGTGGCGTCAGACATGGATGAATCCAATAGGCCAATAAACTGTAACGAATGTTGGAGCTGTCTTGACGATGGGGCGCTGGGGATTGGGCTGTACGGATTGCCGACTTCGGCCCTGGCATCCCAGTGGCGGGCGATGACCCGCGGCTCCATCGCAGGCTGCGTCACGGGCCTGTGGGCGGGTGCCGCAGGCTGCGCATCAGGGTGCGGTTGGTGGCGGCGGTGGCCACCGCCTGGGCTGGATCCTCGGGCCAGGGATGTTTCGGGTAGCGCCCACGCAGTTCCCGGCGCACCTGGGCATAGCTTCCCCGCCAGAACCCACCGAGGTCCTGGGTGATCTGCACTGGGCGGCCTGCAGGGGACAGCAAATGCAGGCTCACGGGCAGCTCACCATCGAGGACCCGGGGACCGTCGCTGATCCCGAACAGTTCCTGCAACTTCACCGCCAGGACAGGCTCGCCACTGGCGTAGTCCACGCGGGCCTGGCGCCTGGTGGGAAGGGTGACCTGCGTGGGAAGCAAGTGCTCCAGTTCCTGGCGACGCTCCCAGCTCAGGCCGCTCCAGAGCGCTTCCCTGAGGTCCAGCTGGCGGAGATCATCCAGGGAGCGCAGGCCCAGCAGCTGATCCCCCAGCCACACCTGCAGCTGCCGCTCCAGCGCTGCATCGCGGCGATCGGGCCAGGGCAGGCCCCGGCGGACGTGGATCAGGCTGAGGCGATGCTGCAAGGCTCTGGTGTCGCGGCTCCAGGGAAGGACCCCCAGGCCCAGCGAGCGGATGCCTTCCAGCAGCGCCGCCAGCACGGCTGCCTCTGGTGGGCTGTCCCAGGGGCGGCGTTCCAGGACCAGAGCTCCCAGCCGCCGCTCGATCACCGCCCGCACCCGCCGCTCGGCAGGCTCCCAGCTCACCAGCGACCGCACCTCCCCCTGCCTTTCCTGAAGCACCTCCAGGCTCTGGCGCCCCAGTGGGATGGCCTGAAGGATGCGCACATCGCTACCGCTGCTGTCCGCCGTGGCCACCGCCAGCACCGCTTGGCCGGCCAGGGGATCCTGCCGGGGCATCTGGGCCCCGCGGCCACTGCGCATCAGATAACGTCCGTCTCCCTCCGGGCGTGCCAGGGCGACCCGCTCGGGATAGGCGCAGCTCAGCAGCCACGCTGCCGCCTCGCGCTCCGTCAGCGACTGGTCTGCGGCCGCGGCTTCAATCCTGCGGGGAGCAGCTGGTGACTGGGGGTGGCCCCCGAGGTGCTGCCCAAGCTGCCTGCAGAGCTGTCTCATCGCTTCTCGCCGGGGGTCTCGTCTGGGTTGGCGCAACCAGTCGAGGCGTGCCATCAGATCACTGCCCACCTCCTGGCCTGCCAGGGGATCCCGCTCGCTCAGGAGGGCCGCCAGCTCGCAGGCCAGCGAGGCCAAGCCAAGACGCTGACCCTCCAGCAGCATGTGGGCCAGGCGGGGATGAACCCCCAGCCGGGCCATGGCCCGGCCATGGTTGGTGAGTACCCCCTTCCGGTCAACACCGCCCAGTTGCGTGAGCAGCTCCAGACCCTGGTGCAGGGCCGCCTGGGGGGGCGGATCCAGCCACGGCAATGCTTCACCGAGACCGGCCCCCCAGCGGGCGAGCTGCAGCACCAGGGGCAGGGGGTCGGTCTCCAGAAGCTCGGGAGGGTCGTGGGGCGCACGACGATGCTGCTCCGCCTCCGACCAGAGCCGGACGCAGCAGCCGGGCCCCAGGCGACCAGCCCGGCCCTGGCGCTGCTCGGCACTGGCCCGGCTGGCGGGCAGCGTGACCAGGCTGTCCATGCCTGTGCGCGGATCGAAGCGGTTGCGCCGGCTCAGGCCGCTGTCGACCACCAGGTGAACCCCCTCGATCGTGAGAGAACTCTCAGCGATGGTGGTGGCCAGCACCACCTTGCCGTCTGGACGCCGCCCGGCCGCGATGGCGCGACCCTGAGCCGCCAGCGACAGGCCACCGTGCAGGGGATGGATTTCTGTGCAAGCTCCCCAGCCGGTGGCCTCGATCGCCCGCTGGACCTGCTGGATCTCCCGTTGGCCCGGCAGGAACACCAGGACCGTTCCGGGCTCGGCTGGCTGGTGCAACCAGTGGCTCTCCAGCGCTCGCACCACCTGGGAGCCCAGGTGTTCCCGCTCCCGAGGCGGTTGGTAGTGCAGGTCCACCGGATGGCTGCGTCCCTCGCTGCTGAGCACCACCGCCTCGGGCAGTTGCTGGCTCAGGGGTTGGAGGTTGAGGGTGGCTGACATCACCACCAGACGCAACCGCGGGTTAAGCAGAGGGCGGGCCTCCCGCAGCAGGGTCAGAGCCAGATCGGCTTCGGCGCCGCGCTCGTGGAATTCATCGAAGATCACCGCAGCCACACCGGAGAGGCCGGGATCGTCCTGGAGGCGGCGCAGAAACAGGCCATCGGTGAGAACCTCCAGGCGGGTGGCCCGGGAGCAGCGCTGCTCAAGCCTCACCCGGTAGCCGACCTGTGCCCCCACCGGTTCTCCAAGCGCTTCGGCCAGTCGTGTGGCGGCGGCTTTGGCGGCCAGCCGACGCGGCTCCAGCATCAGGATGGTTTCGGCGCCGCCTTCCTGGACGCCCAGGTGATGCAGCAGGGCCAGAGGGACGCGTGTGGTTTTGCCGGCCCCAGGCGGGGCCTGGAGAAGAAGGGTGCCCCCGGGGGGCAGTCGGAGCAGGATCTCCGGGAGGAGGGGATCGATCGGCAAGGCTTCCCCGAAGTGGCTGGAAGGGAAGCCCATGGATGTCAGCGGGGGGTGATGGGCCCCACAGGCGAAAGCGGCTGCAGCGGCTGACGACCGCTCAACCCAGAAGCCGCAGGGCGAGAGCCAGCAGGGCGGTGCTGAGCAATCCCAGGGAAGCCAGCAAGCGCACCAGCGGCCCGACGGACAGGCCCAGAGATGACATGAAGAAAATCTGAAGAAGTGGATCTCACTGTTTTAACGCCCCCTGCAGGGGTAGACGGTGTTGATGGCCACGTTTCGTAGCCTCACGTTGGAATGACCACGGAGGCGAGGAACAATCGATCAGCGCACGTGTCTCGCCCCGTCCACCGGGTGGTACGCCTCTCCGGTGGTCTCCTCGTAGACAATGGCCGGAAGCCCAGTTTCGAACATGGTCTGCAGGGCTTCCTTGAGGTAAGGGTTCCAGCCGCCCGTGCTCACCTTGCCGTGGCGCACGGTCCAGTCCCAGGTGCCCTGCAGGTCTCGGGGGATGCGGCCTTCCCGATCGCGTCGGGCCACGAGATCCTGGGATTCCACGAGGCCCACGAGGATGGGGTCCTTGCCGTAAGCGGGAGTAAGGCTCAGCTCCAGCCGTATGGGGTCATCCTTGATCAGGTGGAGACGGAAGCGGGGTGGCAGCTTCAGGCCGCGAAGCACTGCAGCCACGATGCGGGTTTTCTGATCCAATTCTCGGCCTCCGCCAGAACTCTGGTTCACCCACGGTTGTACCAGCCCGACCGATCGCCCCAAGCCATGCAGGGTCGGAATCAGTCTGATTCGGTTGGGAGCCTGGGGGGATCGTTGTCGCTTCCGAACCTCACGGTGAGCAGATCCTCAGAGGTGATCTGCCCATCCGCGTCCAGCAGTTCCGGGTGGATCGTGAGCCGGCCGGTGCGATCAGCCTGGGGGCCGATGTCGTCGGGGGGGGTGGAGGCCTCAGGGTTGGACGCTGGGATTCGTGGATCGCTAGGGCGAGGAATGGCCGAGAAGCCCCGGGCCATCACCTTGAAGGCCTGCCAGATCAGCACCAGCATGCAGGCGCCGTAGAGGATCGGAAAGATCTGAGAGATCAGCGGTGCCATTGGCGGCTCGGAGGTGCTGGGGAAACCCCGCTCACGCCCCCATCATTGCCTGGAAGAGGCTCCCTGGGCGACCTTCCAGGCCCAAAGACTGCTGCAGGCGGCACCGAAGGCGAGAAAAACCAGCAGGACGGAACTTGTATCCATGAATTTTTACAAATCTTCGTTAAGCCTAGGGGGTAGGCCGCCGCCCTGGGTCGCTCGTCCTCTGAGCACTTCGTCACACCTTGGCGGGTGACCGGCCTTCCGCCAGGCCCGCCACCGCCGTTACGGTCCGACAAGCCCGTGTGATCCCCTGACGTGACGACCACGACTTCCGTCTGGCGGCGGTCTCTGAACTCTGTTCTGCCCCTGAGCCTGCTGCTGACTGCCCCGCTGCTGCCGGTTACCCCCCTGCTGGCCCAGTCCCGCCCTTCGGCGGCTGGGGCGTCCCTCTCCCGCCAGTCGTTCGTGGCCGACGCGGTCCGCCGCTCCGGCCCGGCCGTGGTCACGATCGACACCGAGCGCACGGTGATTCGGCCCGGAAGCGGCGGACTACCCCCGGGAATGATGCTCGATCCCTTCTTCCGCCGCTTCTTTCCCCAGGCCCGGCCACCCAGTCAGCGCACGGAGCGGGGTCAGGGCAGCGGGGTGATTTTTCAGTCGGATGGGTTGATCCTCACCAATGCCCATGTGGTCGAGAAAACCGACCGTGTCTTTGTCGGTCTCAAGGACGGACGGCGCACGGAGGGAAAGGTGATCGGCCTCGACACCCTCACCGATCTGGCCCTGGTGAGGCTGGTGGAGCCGGGACCATGGCCGGTGGCCCCGCTGGGCAATTCCGATGCTGTCCAGGTGGGGGACTGGGCCATTGCGGTGGGTAACCCCTTCGGTCTCGACAACACGGTGACGATGGGCATCGTCAGCAATCTCAACCGCAACGTGGCCAAGCTCGGGATCACCGACAAGCGCCTGGATCTGATTCAGACCGATGCCGCGATCAACCCCGGCAATTCCGGTGGCCCCCTCCTCAATGCCGATGGCGAAGTGATTGGGATCAACACCCTGGTGCGCTCAGGTCCCGGAGCGGGCCTTGGGTTCGCCATCCCGATCAACAGGGCCAGGGACATCGCCAAGCAACTTCTGGCCACGGGACGGGTCAGTCACCCCATGATCGGCGTGGGGCTCGACAACCTCCCGCCGGAGATGAGGCGCACGTTGCAGCAAGGAGCCCTTGTGCGTTCGGTGATGCCTGGTGGTCCCGCCTCCAGGGCGGGTCTGCGCACTGGCGATGTGATCGTTGCTGCCTCAGGCAAGCCGGTGGCAGGTCCGACTCAGATGGTTCAGGCCGTTGAGGCCAATGGGGTGGGACGGCCGATGTCGATCAGGGTGTTGCGAGCGGGCACTCCGGTTCAACTCGAGGTGGTGCCCACGGGGATGCAGACCGGTCGTCTCCCCTGAAGGTGATAGGAGCGGGGAGAGCAGGAACGGGGAGCTCCCGGACGGCTGCTGGCTCCCCTCAATCCTCCGGGCTGAACAGGGGATCAGAGCACATCCATCGAGCCGTTGGTCTTCGGCGGGGTGGGGAGATCACGGGATGAGCCTGCTCCAGATTTGCCCAGCCCTCCGAACTGGCTGGGGGTTCCCAGTTGCTGGCGCATGATCCATTCAGTGGCCGCTTTCTGGGTGTGCCAGGCCTGCAGCAGCTGCTTGGCCAGACCACGCAATGACTGGGGATCCCCGGTGGAATCAATCATTCGGGTCATGCGCTCCAGCTCAAATTGCTGGCCGAGGCTGAGGGCGAGCGGTTCGGACATACGAGGCATCGCGACGGGGCAGTGAAGCCACGCCAATGCTACGAAGTGTTTCGAGTGCTCGCGTAGCGACCGGTACAGAGTTACCGATTTTCTGTCAGGGTCTGCCCATCCTGCCGGGGCGGCTGGTGCCTGGAGAGGCTCAGTGGTGTTCCCGGAGTGTCTCCACGCACCGGGTGATGCACTCGCCGTCATCGAGCGAGCAGGTGGTGATGCACTCGAAGTAGCTCTCCACCGAATCGCCTCCGTCGTCTGCGGCAAGGGTGGAGCCGTTGGCGATCATGGCCACGCCTGTGGAGGTCGGGAACGATCCGGCTCCGCTGTGCTTGGAGGGGGGATGGCTGTAGGAATGGGTCATGCGCCGGACCTGGTGAATGGGGGTAAGGTCAGGATATGGAGATCATTCAGGCGGGTCCAGAAGAATGAGTCTTCTTGCCTACTGAAAGATGAAGTTGTCTGTGCTTAGTTGAGAAATTCTGCAGATCGGCATCGCCCGGCTGGCTCGCGTTTTCAGGCTCCGCCCCCGCCTCGGGTGCGGCGTGCCCGGCTCTTCTCTTTCTGCTTCCTCCGATTGGTCTCCTGGCGGGCCTTGGTGGCCTGCGAGTCCCGGGCCAGGCGTTCGGCTTCGGCTTCTTCTTCTTTCTTCTCCAGGTAATAGGCATAGTCGCCCCTGTACAGCACCAGTTCCCCGTCGCGTAACTCCACGATGCGGTTGGCCACCTGGGAGATGAAGAAGCGGTCGTGCGAGACGATCAGGGCGGCCCCTTCGTAGGCCTTCAGGGCCGATTCCAGCATCTGCTTGGCGGGGATGTCGAGGTGGTTGGTCGGCTCATCCAGCACCAGCAGGTTGCAGGGGGTCAGCAGCATCAGGGCCAGGGCCAGCCGGGCTTTTTCGCCGCCGCTGAGCTGGCCCACCTCCTTGAACACGTCCTCGTTGCTGAAGCCGAAATTGCCCAGGAGGGAGCGAACCTGAGTCTGGGTCCAGTCGGGGACGGCCTCGAAGAGGGTGTCGACCACGCTGCGCTTCAGATCGAGAGCTTCGGCCTGGTTCTGCTCGAAATAGCCCGCCACCACGTTGTGTTCCCCCAGCCGGGCCCTGCCCCCGTCACTGGCTTCCAGCCCCATCACCAGGCGCAGCAAGGTGGATTTACCGGCCCCGTTCGGACCGACGAAGGCCAGGCGATCACCCCGCTCCACCTCCAGTTCGGCGCCGAGAAAAAGGATCTTGTCGCCATAGCTGTGGGTGAGGTCCTCGATCACGGCCACCTGGCGTCCGGAGCGGGGAGCCGGCGGGAACTGGAAGCGGGGGCCGGAGATCCCCTCAAGCGGGGCCTCGATCCGCTCCACCTTCTCCAGCAGCTTCTCGCGGCTCTTGGCCTGGGTGCTGCGGGTGGCACTGGCCCGGAAGCGGTCGATGTAGGCCTGTTGGCCGGCCAGTTCCTTCTGCTGCCGCTCGAAGGCGGCCTGGCTGGCTTCCCGTTCCAGGGCCTTCTGCTCGAGATGCTGGCTGTAGTTGCCCAGGTAGGTGCGGGACACCCCCCGCTCCGTCTCGACGATCAGGTTGCAGACCCGATCGAGGAAGGCCCGGTCGTGGCTGACCACCACCAGCGGAACCTCCTGCTTGAGCAGATACCCCTCAAGCCACTGGATCGTCTCCACGTCGAGATGGTTGGTGGGCTCATCCAGCAGAAGCAGATCCGGGTCCTGAAGAAGGATCTTGCCCAGGGCGATGCGCATCTGCCAGCCGCCTGAATAAGCGCCCACCGGCTCCTCGGCCCCCTCCGGGGTGAAGCCGAGGGTGGGAAGAAGTTTGTCGATGCGGGCGTCGAGCTCATACCCATGCAGGGCTTCGAAGCGGCTCTGCAGCCGGCCCAGTTCATGGATCAGTTCATCGAGGTGTGCCGGATCGGTGGCCGCCTGATCACTGGCCATCTCCTCTTCCACCCGGTGCTGGCGGATCAGCACCTCGGCCGCCTCGCCGAAGGCCTGGAACAGCTCCTCGCGCACGCTGCGACTGAGATCGACCTCAAACTCCTGCCGCAGGTAGACGATGCGCGGATTCCCCTGGCGGACCACCTGGCCCGCACTGGGTTCCTCCAGGCCGGCGATCAGCCGCAGCTGGGTGGATTTCCCCGCGCCGTTGACCCCCACCAGACCGACCCGATCTCCCCCCTTCACCTCCCAGGTGACATCGCGCAGCACCTCGCCGGTGGGATAGATCTTCGAGACACGTTCCAGACGAAGCACGGGTTGGGCGGATCGGCAGTGAAACGTCATCATCTCCGCTCGGACCGGCCAATGGCCCGGAACCGGCCCTGATCGGCTGCGGGCCAGACTGACGGCCATCCCCCAGGGACCGCCTGCGATGGTGAAACGTCTGGAGCAGCTGGCGGCGCTCGTGGTGGCCGCCGGACTGGCGATCGTGAGCTACTGGCTGTTCTTCAGCTGGGCCCAGGGGGGGCGTGAGCTGCGCCAGGCCCCCCGCCAGAGTCAGCCCGCTCCCGCTGAGCCGTCGCCCCCTGGGGGACGGAAACTGCTCTGACAGAGGAGATGACGGAGGAGGGTGCCCGCTGGCCTGGGCTCAGAGCCCGCCACGGGCTTTGATCAGCCACTGCTTGCTGTCCAGATCGTCGAGGGAGGCCAGATGCTGCCGAACTGAGGCTTCGGTGACAGGGAGATCAAACTGGGTTCCCATGGCGATGATGCGTTCGAGCGTGCCTTTGGGATCCTGCAAGGCCTGGCGGAACAGCGCCTGGGTCAGGGCCTCATCCCCCCGGATCCGCTCGTAGAGCGCGGCGGTGTTGGCGGCGAGGGCTGGTTCCGGGGGATGCTCGGTCATGGTCAGGGGCCTGCTCGCGTCCTGAGCGTTCTCAAAAGCACCCTATGGCGGGCCTCCGCTGGGTGGCCAGCATTTGTTGGCTGTTGTTGGATCGAAGGCCGAAGCGCTCTCTCACCACGACCGGCGTCGGGTCATGGTGCTGGTGTAGCCCCAGAGATGGCTGAGGGCGTTCAGGGGCAGATAGAAGAAGGGCCTGAGGATCAGCTCGATCAGTGCACCCTGCACTGAAACCTCCCTACGGCCGAAGGCCAGCCTGTAGAGGCGCGTCGAGAGCCCCGTGAGCAGCAGCCCCACCAGCCCCGAGACCAGGGCCAGCAGGCCGAGGGCCTCGAATCCGGCGGGAGGGTCAGCCAGCAGCGCCAGACCGGCGAGAAACCAGGCGAGGGGGTAGAGGAAGTTGGCCACGCTGAAGGTGTTGTGGGCGAGGTACAGCAACCCCAGAAATCCATACTGGCGATTTCCCACCATCGAGCGGTAGCGAATCAGGGTTTCAAGGAATCCACCGGCCCAGCGCCGCCGCTGGCGCAGGAACACCCCCACGCGGCCCGGGGCTTCGGTGCGCACCGCCAGGGCCGGCTGGACCCTGACCCTGCAGGGCTCTCCCTGGTCGCGGCGGTGGCGCTGCAGGCGGTACATGATTTCGTAGTCCTCGGCCCAGCTGGAGGGATCGAAACCACCGATCTCCACCAGAGTCGTGCGGCGGAAGGCTGAGCAGGCCCCGGAGATGATCAGGCTGGCCCCCAGCTGGCTCCAGGCAAGGCGCCAGAGGTGGTTGCGGGCGTATTCGTAGCGCTGGAAGCCGGCGAAGAGGCGGCCCTGTGGAGTGGCGGGGCAGCGTGGCAGCAGCGTGCCGCTCACCGCGTCCAAGCCGGGTTCCCGGGCGAAGCTGTTCCCCAGGGCCGCCAGGGCTCCGGGCAGCAGCTCAGTGTCGGCATCGAGGATCAGCACCACCTCGGCTTCGCTGAGGGCCACCCCCTGGTTGATCGAATCCCCTTTGCCGCGGTGCTCCTTGGCCAGCAGCCAGACACTGGGATGGCGCCGCGAACGGTGCAGTCGCCCCTCTCCCTCAAGGTCGAAGCGTTGGGCGAGGCTCACCAGGGTGTCATCGGTGGAGCCGTCGTCGCAGACGATCACCTGCTGGGGCTGGGGAACCTGTTTCAGCACGCTCGCCAGGGTGGCGGGCAGGGAGGCGGCTTCGTTCCAGGCCGGGATGATCACGGCGATCGTCGGAGCTGCGCGGGGAGGTGGCTCGGGCGCCACCTCCGGGATGGCTCTGTACTGGAGCCAGGCCTGTCGGGCCAGCACAAGGATGAACAGCGCCTGGAGGGTGTCGTAGATCACCACGGCCAGCGACAGCACCAGGAAGACCTCCAGCTGCCTCATCAGACCGGCCGCGAGGATTCCTGCCGGGATCAGCCAGGAGATGGAGAGCAGGGCGAGAAAGAGCCCCGCCGGCCGGCCTGGGCGGATGGCCCCTCGTTCTTGTCTTGGCATGCTGCCGCTGAACGGGAGGCCTGGTGAGGCAAAGCCGGGGTCAAAGCTAGAGGAGCCTTCAGGCGGCCTGGGGCGGCTCCACCGATTCTCCTGGTTCGCCGCCGCTGGGAGCTCTCTCCAGACTGCGGGCCTCCAGGCAGAGCTGTTGGCGCAGCTGGGCGTAGTTGGCGGCCAGGGGCTGGCGGCCCTCCTGGAGGGCGGTGAACTCGGCGCGCTGCAGCACGTGATGCAGGTGGGTGAGCAGGTAGGTGCTGATCACCGCGGAAACCTGCACGTCGCTGGAGCTGGCCCCTCGGGTCGGGGCCTGGCGTGGGGAGGTTTGACGCTCCTTGGTGCGACGGGGTTTGGGAGGCTGTCCCGCCGCTGACGTGACCGCGCTGTTGGGCATGGCTCGTGCTCGGAGCGCTTTGATCTTAGTGCCGGATACTATCCGATCGGATCTCTGTACACTGGTGTGTAACACGTGGGATCCCTGCCGCTGTGGCCACTCGCCAGACCTCCACGAGCGGCCGCCCCAAGTCCCCCCGCATCCAGGTGGTTCTGCCTGAAGAGCTCTGCGACCGCCTCACTGCAGCGGCAGAAGCCGAGTCGCGAACGGTCAGCAACATGGCCAAAGTGCTGATCCAGCGCGGGCTCGACAGCCTCGAGCAGGTGGTGGCGCCCCTCCCCTCTGTGATGGGCGAGCGCTCCAGCCCTGCCGGCAGGCCCACCGAGCGCTTCCGGCAGGAGCTGGAGCGCCGCGAGCGCAACCAGCCCCGCCGCTTGCGGGGGCTGCCGCGCCGGCTGCGCCTGCCACGGTCCAGCTCCTGAGATCCCCTCTGAACGATCAGGGGGTGGGATCGGCCCTGACCCCCAGCACCGCCGCCCGTCGGGCGCCGGTGACCGAGGGCAGGGAGCCGGCATGACCGTGGCGGTGCCACCAGGCCAGGAGGGCGAAGCCCAGGGCTTCGCGGGCGGCTTCATCGAGGCCCAGGTCTGAAAGCGGGCGCAACCAGAGCCCCCGGCAGCGCCGCCTGAGCTGCTCGATCAGCATCCTGTTGCGGGCTCCTCCTCCAGCCACCACCAGCTCCAGTGGCCGCGGCCCATGGCGGAGATCCGCCGCCACCACCGCCGCGCTGAAGGCGGTGAGAGTGGCCAGGGCATCCTCGGGCTTCAGGGGAGCTCCAGCCTCTGCCGCCTGGTTCTCCAGTGCCAGCAGCCGCCGCTCCAGATCCGGCAGACCGAAATCCTCCCGACCGGTGGATTTCGGGGGCGGGAGCTGGAAGTAGGATTCCTGTAGCCAGGACTGGATCAGCTCCTCCTGCACGACACCGCGGCTGGCCCAGGCCCCGTTCTCGTCGTAGCTGAGAGTTCCCTGGCTGAAGCGACTCACCGCCAGATCGATCAGGGTGTTGGCCGGGCCGCAGTCCCAGCCGCGCACCGGCTGCTGGCGTTCCGGTCCCCCGGCGGGAGGCAGCAGCGTGAGGTTGGCGATGCCCCCTAGGTTGAGCACCGCCCGCCAACCCCCGATCGAAGGCAGCAGGGCCGCATCGGCCGCCGGCACCAGCGGGGCGCCATGGCCGCCCAGGGCCAGGTCGTGGGCACGCAGATCGAACACCACCGGCCGCTCCAGCAGCTGGGCCAGCAGCGGACCCTGCAGCAGCTGCCAGCTGCTGCCGCGCCGATCCCCCATCGGGGCCCTGTGCCAGATGGTCTGACCATGGCAGCCCACCAGTTCGGCCCGGCCCTCCGGATCACAGCGGCGGGCACAGTCGGCCTGAGTTTCGCTCACGGCTTCGGCCAGATCCAGCAGGCTGGCTGCCGTCAGGGGCTGGCCCTGACCGGCCGCGATCAGCCGATCGCGCAGATCCCTGGGGTAAGGGCAGAAGCAGTGGTGAAGCAGGCGCCAGCGGGGACGCCTCAGGGGAGGCTGAAAACTGGCCAGCACCGCATCCACGCCATCGGCGCTGGTGCCGCTCATCAGACCCAGCACCAGGCTGGGCTGCCCTGGGGCCATCACAGCTGCGGCAAGCCTTCGAGGGCCTGGACGGTTCCCATCACCACCAGCAGATCCCCTTCGCTGAGCACGTGGGAGGCCGGGGGGTTCACCGAAAGCCTGTTCTCCGGGCCCGCGGCCAGAACGCTCACCTCATAGTTCTTGCGCAGGTTCAGATCGCGCAGGGAACGGCCGATGAAAGCCTGGGGCACCTTGATCTCTTCGATGCTGTTGCGGTCGTCGAGTCTGAGCCGCTCCAGCAGGTTGGGCCTCACCAGTTGCCGGGCCAGCTGCTCCCCCTGCATGCGAGAGGGAAACACCACCTTGTCGGCCCCCACCCGGCGCAGCATCTTCTCGTGCAGGTCGTTGGTGGCCCGGGCGATCACCTGCGTCACCTTGCTGCCTTCGCTGTCCTTGACGATCAAGGTGGCCGTGATGCTGGCGGCGATGGGTTCGCTGATGCCCACGACCACGGTGCTGAGATCAAGAACGCCCGCCTCCCTCAGGGCCTCCTCATCGGTGCAGTCAAGGGCGCGGGCCTCGATGGCCGGATCCACCTGACGCAGGGCGTCGATCGCCCGCTGTTCCTTGTCGATCGCCAGCACCTCGGCCCCGCAGCGCACCAGCTCCTTGCAGACGGCCGTCCCGAAACGACCCACCCCGATCACCGCGAAACTCCCCGGCGCGGCCGTTCCGGCTCCCTGCCAGCGCCACCAGTTGGTCATCGAGTTTCATCAGCGTGCGGCGCCATTCTGTGACCAACCCCCATCGGGCGCCGCCGGAAGGGCCGTCGCCCCTCCGGCGGGCTCGACACTCACTTGTTGGGCTGAGGAGTCATGCGCAGATACGGCTTGATCTCGGTGACACCCTTGGGGAATTTGGTGCGCGCGTCCTCTGTGGCGATCGAAGGAACCACCACGCAGTCCTCACCGTCCTTCCAGTTCACCGGCGTGGCCACCTGGTGGTAGTCGGTGAGTTGCAGGGAATCGATCACCCGCAGGATCTCTGTGAAGTTGCGGCCGGTGCTGGCCGGGTAGGTGATCTGCAGACGCAGCTTCTTGTTGGGATCGATGATGAAGACCGAGCGCACCGTCAGGTTGTTGAGAGCGTTCGGATGAATCATTCCGTAGAGGTCACTGACCGTCTTGTCGGAATCCGCCAGGATCGGGTAGTCGACGACGGTGCACTGGGTCTCGTTGATGTCGGAGATCCAGCCCTTGTGGCTTTCGGCGGAATCCACGCTCAGGGCGATGGTCTTGACGTTGCGCTTTTCCCACTCGGGCCTCAGTCGGGCGACCTCGCCGAGTTCGGTGGTGCAAACCGGGGTGTAATCGGCAGGATGGGAGAAGAGGACGACCCAGCTGTCGCCGGCGAAGTCGTAGAGGTTGATGGGTCCCAGCTGGGACTCCTGGGTGAAATCGGGAACGGTGTCACCGAGTTGAAGCGTCATGGGGAAAACGTCTGGTGCGAGGGAGAGGTGTGGATCGTGGTGTGAAAGGGCGCCTTCCGCCGCCGTAACCATGACCGGAGTTCAGGTTAGGCACCCGCGTCCCTAAATTCCGAACTGGCCGCAGATCAGCCAGGGGACCAGCAGGGTCATGGTGAGGGTCAGGGGCATGCCGTAGCGGGCCACATCGAGGAAGCGATAGCGACCTGGCCCGAAGACCATCAGGTTGGTCTGGTAGCCCACCGGGCTGAGGAAGCTCTGGCTGGCCCCGAACAGCACGGCGTAGATGAAACCCATCGGCTCCTGGCCCAGCCCCTGAGCCAGTTGGGCGGCGATCGGGATCAGCAGCACCACCGTGGCGGCATTGCTCATCACCTCGGTGAGCAGGGTGGTGAACAGGAACACCACGGCCAGCGCCCAGAACACGGGCCATCCTTTCAACAACAGCAGCATCGCCTGGGCGATGGCCGCCGCCAGTCCGGTTTTCTCCATGGCCACGCTGAAACTGGCCAGGGAGCCCAGCAGCAGGATCACATCCAGGCGGATCGAGCGCTGCAGATCCCCTGGCCTCAGGCAGCCGCTGGCCACCATCGCCACGGTCCCCAGCAGCACCGACGCCACCAGCGGCATCACTTGCAGGGTGGGGAGCAGGATGGTCAGCAAGGCGATCACCAGGGCGATCCCCTTGCGGCCGGCGTAGGGCAGGTCCTTCTCCAGCTGCTCCAGCACCACCAGGTCGTTGCTGGCCTGAAGGCCCCGGATCGCGTCACGGGGAGCCTGAAGCAGGAGCACGTCGCCATCGCGCAAGACCACCCGACCCAGGCGTTCCCGCAGCACCGCGTTGCCTCGCCGCAGGGCGAGCACGGTGGCGTTGTAGCGCTGGCGGAAGCGCAGATCCCGCAGGGTTTCCCCGGGCAAGGTGGATCCCGAGGGCAGCAGCACCTCCACAGTGAGCTGGCTGGCCGGATCAACCGCCTCCAGGTCCCCATCTTCGAGCTTCGCCGGCGCCAGGCTGACCGTGCGTTCCTGCTGCAGTCGCAGCAGATCTTCACGGCTGCAGCGGAGCAGCAAGCGGTCGCCTTCAGCCAGGGACAGGTCCGCCAGGGGCGGCAGGAATCGCTCCTTGCCGCGGTGCAGCTCCAGCACGTCGAGGTCGAAGCGCCGTTGCAGGCGGCTGTCGTGCAGCGAGCAGCCCAGCAGCTCCGAGCGCCTGGGAATCAGCACCTCGGTGAGGTAACCGCTGCGGGCCATCCCTCCCATCAGGTCGTTGTCGTCGACCCCCCGGTTGGGAAGGAGGCGATCAGCGAGGAGCACCATCATCGTTCCCCCCACCAGCCACACCCCCAGTCCGATGCCGGTGAAGCTGAACAGGCCGAACTCTCCGTAGCCGAGCTTGTTGCTGACCTCACTGGCCAGCAGGTTCACGGAGCTGCCCAGCAACGTGAGCGTGCCCCCCAGCACGGTGGCGAAGGAGAGCGGCAGCAGCACCTTCGAGGGGGCGATCCGGTGACGGTGGCACCAGCCCTCGATCACAGGCAGCAGGGTGGCCACGATCGGGGTGTTGGGGATGAAGCCCGAGACAGGGCCCACCACCGCCACCATCAGGGTGATCATCCGCCTGGGGCTGCGCACCGCATTCGAGCCGATCAGGGCCCGCAGGCGATCCATGGCGCCGGAGCGGAACAGACCGGCGGAGAGGGCGAACAGGCCCATCAGGGTCACCAGGGCCGTGCTGCCGAAGCCCTGCACGGCTTCGGCGGGTTCGAGCACCCCGCTGGCCATCAGCAGGCCCGCCGCCAGCAGGCCGGTGAGCTCTGGGGCGAGCCAGCCGGTGATGAACAGCCCCACCGCCAGGGTCAGCACCAGCAGGGTGATCAGAGCCTGGGGCTGGAGGGCGACCAGGAGCAGTGCCTCCATGGACGCATTTCCTATGTGGATTGCGGCCAATTTTGCAGGATCTCGCGCAGGTGCTGCAACCCGAGGCCCCCCGTTGCGGAAACGAACACCGAATCCGCGTCCAGAGCCCGGGCCTCCTCCAGGGCGGAGGCGGGGCAGCGATCGATCTGGTTGGCCACCAGCCGCCTGGGCACGTGGCTGCCCAGGGAATCGAGGATGGTGTGGACTGTCCTGAGCTGCGTGGCCCAGGCCGGGTCGGCCAGATCCACCACGATCAGCAGCCCGTCGGACTCGAGGGTTTCTTCCAGGGTGGAGCGGAAGGCCTCCACCAGCGGGGGCGGCAATTCCCTGATGAACCCCACCGTGTCGGTGAGCAGAAGGCGATGCACCGTTCCGCCGGCATCGGGCAGCTCCAGCCGGCGGGTGGTGGGATCCAGGGTGGCGAACAGCTTGTTCTCCGCCAGCAGCTCCTCTCCGGGCAAGGGCCTGGTCAGGGCGTTGAGCAGGGAGCTCTTGCCCGCATTGGTGTATCCCACCAGCGCCAGCCGTTTCAGGCCAGTCCGGCCTCCGCGCAAACGAGCCCGGTGCTCCCCCAGGCGCTCCACGTCGCGCTGCAATCGCTCGATCCGGCGGGCAATGGCGCGGCGGTCTTTCTCCAGCTGGGTTTCGCCCGGCCCCCGGGTGCCGATGCCGCCGCCCTGGCGGGAGAGGCTCAGGCCGCGTCCGCTCAGCCGGGGCAGGCGATAGCGCAGCTGGGCCAGTTCCACCTGAAGGCGCCCGGCGCTGCTGGCGGCCCGCTGGGCAAAAATATCGAGGATCAGCTCGCTGCGATCACTCACAGGCAGGTCCAGCAGGCGCTCCAGGTTGCGTGCCTGCACCGGCGTCAGCTCCCGGTCGGTCACCACCAGGCTGGCCTCGAGTCGCCGGGCCTCCAGGGCCGCTTCGCGCAGCTTGCCTTCGCCCCAGAGCGTCTGGGGGGCGGCCTGCTGGCGCTTCTGGCGCACCACCCCCACAGGAAGGCCACCGGCGCTCCGCACCAGCCCTTCCAGCTCGGCGATGTCACGCTGGCTGTCGCTCTCCTCGCCGCTCACCAGCGCCAGCAGCATCACCCGCTCCGGACCCTGACGGGTCTGGTTGCCTCCATCGGCCACCCCCAGGTCGCCGGAGTCGGCGGGGTTGATTCCGGGATCACAGAGGTCGGCGAGCTCTCCCTCCATCCGGCAGCTCCAGGGCTGCGCTTCGTCGCAGCTGAGCCCATAGACGGCGGCGGGCCAGCGCCCGCCGGAGCGGGCCCGGTCGCCGTAGCGGAGCCAGAACATCGGCTGGAGATCCATTCCCACCAGGGCCTCACTGCCCAGGGGCTCCAGCGACTGGCCCCGGCCGATGCAGCTGAGCAGGCGCAGATCATGGCCCTGGCGCCGTTCGGAGCCAGGCAGGCGTTCGATCAACCGACCCGATTGCTCCAGGGGACCCACCCACAGCAAGCGGCAGAGGCCCCGGCCATCCACCACCAGGCTGAGGGGCAACGCCAGCTCCCGGGCCTCGGCCGCCAGCCGCTGCAGCCCCAGCAGGTCGGCTCCCCCCTGCTCTGGGTGGCGGCGATGGGCGAGACGCTCCAGCCGCCGTTTCTGGGCAGGCCGAAGGCCTGAGACACGCCCGGCGAGGACCGTCTGTTTCAAGGGCGCCGGATCAGCAGGCAGACGATGCCGGCCGCCCGGGCTCCGGCCACATCCTCGGGGCTGTCGCCCACATGCCAGGCCTGCCCGGCGCTGAGTCCCAGGCCGTCGAGCGCCAGTTCAAAGGGTCGCGCACTGGGTTTGGCGGCGCCTGCCGCGCTCGAGACCACCACCAGCTCCAGCAGTTCCGCCAGGCCGAGGGCCTGCAGCAGCCCATGCAGGCGCTGGTCGAAGTTGCTCACCACCGCCAGCCGCAGGTCGGCCCCGCGCCAGCGGTTCAGAGGCGCGATCACATCGGGGTAGACCTGCCAGAGATCAGCCTCGGCAAAGCGATCGAACAGCTCCTGGGCCAGCTGCGATGGCAGCTCCAGCTCGCTGTTCTCCTCGCTTGTGGAGCGAAAGGTGTCTTCGATCCGCTGTCCCCACCACTGCCGCTCGGCCGCCAGCAGCTCCTGGCCCTCCAGTCCGGGGAAGGCCAGGGGCGGTGCCGCGCGCAAAACCCCTGGGAAGACCCGATCGATCGCCGCCGGCTCCACCATCAGGCCATGTTGGCCGGCCAGGGCCGCATAGGTGTGGCCCACCGACCGGCGCAGACCGATCAGCGTTCCCACGGCATCCAGCAACAGTCCGGCCGGCGCACCCGTTGCCCCAGGCGGGATCATCGTGGCCATGGCAGCAGGGGCCGGCCAAGATCGCTCAACCAGCCTGCAGCCACCCTCAACTGATGCGGCAGGCCGGGCAACCTGGAGAGGTAGGCCAGCTGGCGGATCCTGTAGGCCGCGGGCCCAGCCAGGGTCACCCCCAGGCCGGTGAGGCTGGCTTCGCCGATGCCCAGGCTGATCATCTCGCCCAGATCCTTCCAGCGGAAGGGCTGCAGTGGCTCGCCCTCAAGCGAGCGCAGCAGGTTCTCCGCCAGGCAGTCGGCCTGCTGAAAGGCCACCTGGGCCGTGGCCGCCAGGGGCGCTCCATCGGCATCAGCGACGTCAGCCACATCACCCAGCGCGAACACACCGGGGTGGTCGCGCAACTGCAGGGTCGGTTCACAGTGCAGGCGGCCCCGGGCGTCGAGGCTGGCGACGGGCTCGATCGGAGGGGGTGCCACCGTCACGCCTGCGGTCCAGATCACTCCATCCACCGGCAGTGACTCGTCGCTGCCGGCGTCGTTGTCTGCCGTCAGAGAGAGCAGGAGGCGGCCTGGCTCGAGGGCCAGCACCCTGGTCTGGGTGCGCAGGCGCACATCGCGACGCAGCAGGGCTGAGCGGGCCTGCTCGCGGTTGAACGCCTTGGCCTGGGGCAGCAGATCGGCCCCCTGCTCGATCAGCTCGATCACGGTGCTGCCCCGGAGCAGGTCGGCCAGCTTGCAGGCCAGTTCCACACCGCTTGGTCCGGCTCCGACAAGTGCCAGCCGCTGCAGGGGCCTGGGGTGGCTGCGCAGATGCTGCACCAGCTCCTGCAACCGTTCCACATCCGCCAGGCTGCGGAAGGGAATGGCCAGGTCCTCCACTCCGGGTATGCCGTAGCTGGTGCCGCGGCTGCCGGTGGCGATCACCAGCCGGGAATAGGGGAGCTGGCGGCCCTGCTCGGTGTGGACGCAGCCAGCGCTCGCATCGACCCGGCTGACCCGATCCTTCAGCCAGGCAATGCCACGGCTGGCCAGCAGGGTGTCGTAGCGGGGGGCCACTTCCCAGCTGCGCAATTCCTCCGAGAGCAGCTCGTAGAGGAGGGGGAGGAACAGAAACCGCTCCTGAGGTTCAACCAGCAGGATCGGCGGATGGTGCCGATGGGAGGCCAGGGCCAGGGCGGTGTAGAGGCCACCGAAGCCGCCGCCGGCGATCAGAACCGGCCGCGTGGCAGGGCGGCTGCTGGACTCCTCCATGGGCGAAAGGCCTTGCCCTCTGCTGTTGATCAAACCCTAACCAGGGGTGTTGCCCCAGAGGAGATGATGGTCAACATGACCAGCCTCACCATGACTCCGCTGCCGACGGATCGGCTGGGCCGGGCCGTCGATCCGGAACAGGCCCGCCGTGCGCTGGAGCCTCTGGATGCCCCTCGGCAGCTGGCCTGGGGGTATGAGACCTTCGGGGAGGGTTTTGCGCTTACCACCAGTTTCGGGATTCAGTCGGCGGTGCTGCTGCACATGGTCAGCCGACTCGATGAACGGATCCCCGTGATCTGGGTGGACACCGGTTACCTGCCCAGCGAGACCTACCACTACGCCGACAGGCTTTGCACGGCCCTCAATCTCAACTTGAAGGTGGCCCAGGCGGAGCTCTCCCCGGCCAGGATGGAAGCCCTCTACGGCCGCCTCTGGGAAACCGGGCGGGTGGACGACCTGCAGACCTACCACCGCCTGCGCAAGGTGGAGCCCCTCGATCGCCTCTTCCGTGAGCTGGGGGTGCACTGCTGGGCCAGTGGAGTTCGCGGCAGCCAGACCGACCACCGCGGTGCCATGACACCCCTGGATGCTGTGAGAGGGCGCTGGTCGCTGCGTCCCCTGCTCTCCTGGGGCCCCCGGGACGTGTTCTATTATATGAACAACCACGCCTTGCCCCAGCATCCCCTGTTTGATCAGGGTTACTCCAGTGTGGGCGACTGGCATTCCAGCCGCCCCGACAGCGGTGATGGTCGGGCCAGTCGCTTCGGGGGGCTCAAGCAGGAGTGCGGCATCCACCTGCCGGGTGTGATGGGCGAGGGCATCTGAACAGTGCCTGACGGCGACCTCTGGTTGCTGATCGGCAACAGCCGCTGGCACTGGGCCGAAGCCTCCGGCAGGGCTTCTGCTCGATCCGGGCCCCAGGGGTTGCGATTCAGCCACAGCCTGCCTCCGGCTGATCCAGCGTCCCTGCCCTGGCAGCGGCTGCGTGCCTGGGCCGCTGTTGGCCCACTTCCCTTTCAGGGCAAGGGGGATTCCAGGACTCCGGAGGGGGTGGAGTTGCGGCGCCTTCAGCCTGCGAGCGTTCCCCTGCATCGGTTGCCCCCATGGCTGGGGATCGATCGTGCTCTGGTGGGCTGGCAGGCCTGGCGGAACCAGGGTTGCCATGGGGGAGGAGCGGTGCTGGTGGCCGACGCGGGCACGGCCCTGAGCCTTACCCGGGTGGGGGGCAATGCCACATTTCTGGGGGGGCGGTTGCAGCCCGGGCTGAGCACCCAGCTGAGCTCCCTTGGGCTGGCCACGGAGTTTCTGCCGCAGCTGGCGCCCTCGGACCCATGGTTCGATCGGCTCCACCAACCCGAAGACCTCTGGCCGGCCCAGACGGAGCCGGCCATGCGGGTGGGGTGTCTGCTGGGCCTGGCCGCTGCCGTTGCGCAGGCCTGGCGTGAGCTGGAACGGCTGGAGCCCACGGCGCTCTGGCTCACCGGTGGTGATGCCCCTGGACTGGTCCCGCTGTTGCAGCAGGCGGAGGTGCCTCTTCAGCTGGCCCCGAACCTGGCGCTGGAAGCGCTGGTGGATCTCAGCTCAGGCCCAGATCAGTGAGGATCTGCTGGGCCATCTCCTCCGCCTTGACCTTCCAGTAGATGCGCTCCAGGTTGCCTTCGGGGTCCACAACGAAGGTGTGGCGCATCATTCCAATGTAGTCGCGGCCCATGAACTTCTTCATTCCGTAGCTCTCGTAGGCCGTGGCCACCTCGCAGGGCTCCGGATCGCTGAGCAGGGTGAAGGGCAGCTGATGCTTGTCGATGAATTTCGTGTGGCTGCCGGCTGGGTCCTTGCTGATGCCGAGCACCTTGATGCCGTGCTTCTCGAAGCTTGCCCACTGGTCACGGAATCCGCAGGCTTCCTTGGTGCAGCCAGGGGTGTCGTCCTTTGGATAGAAATAGATGACCACCCGCTGACCGCGCAGCTCCGCCAGGGCCACGGGACTGCCGTTCTGGTCGGGGAGGCTGAACGAAGGGGCCGGATCTCCGATCTGCAGCGGCATGGTTCAACGTTCGCCTGGTTCGACCCTAGGTGGCCGGTAGGGTCAGTGGATCTCCCCAAGCCCGATGGCCCTCGCTCTTCGCCTCGGTCTCTCCACCCTGTTGGCCCTGATCGGTGTCGCGGGTCTGGTCCAGTTGACCCTGCAGCCTCCTCTGGCGAGCCGCACAGGGACATCGGCAGCCGTGGTGCTGGCCGATCTCGAGGCTCAGGAGGCCCTGCTGGACCAGCGGCAGCAGGCGGCCCTGCTGCTCAACCGTTTCGTGGGGGCCCAGATCACACGTTATTTCTGGGGTGGTTTCAGTGCCTACCTCGATGTGCTCGGGATCGAGGTCCCCCAGGACATGCAGCCCCAGCTGGAGGTTGATGACCAGAGCGCCCAGCTCACCGTCACCCCCCGCACCGGGAAAGAAACCTATGTGGCCCGGGTGGAGGCCATCGAGAGTGTCCCCCGGGGTGTGGTCTGCCGTGGTGAGGGCGACCCGGGAGCATTTCCCTTCCAGGCCGATCGCCTCGGTTGCCCCCTGGGATGGCGTTCACTGGGGAGTCTTCGGCGTCTTCGGCCCACCCCCTGAGTCGGAGCTGTGGTGGGGTCCAGCCGGAGCTCTGTCTGCGTTCCCGCAGGAAGTTGTTGGCAAGTGCAACTCACTTGGTTAGGTTGAAAGTGGTGTTCCTTCGCCATCCCGTGCTGAAGCGTCTTGCCGCTGGTCTCCTTGCAGGAGCAGCTTTTTCTGTCACAGCTCTGCCCGCCTCGGCTGCTGTGGACAATGATCTCCCCGTTCGTTGGAACACCGGCGGTGCCGTGTGGTCCACCGATCTGGATGCCTTCAAAACCTTCATCGAAGACGGTGACGTGACCGACCGCGGTCTTGCTGGCGGGATCTCCCGCTCCGGCTGGACCGCCGACGAGCTGCGCACCGGTCTGGCCAAGAGCTACAGCGTCGATGTGGTGGGTGTGTCCCGCTTCCTCTACTCCGACGCCGGCGTCAAGTTCCTCAAGAACCAGACCCGCAGCTACTTCCCTTACTGGTCGATGTCCACCTATGCGGTGCAGGGCCTGCGGGGCGCGATCATCGCTGACGCCGCCGATGGTTCCATCTCCTCGGCCGGCATCATGGCCGCCCTTCCCACCGACTTCCGCCTGGCTGACACCTGCGGCACCTACGACGGCAAGCAGAACATCTGCGCCGAAGGCAAGTGCCAGGGTGAAGCCCAGTGCACCTCCCTGCTCTCCTGGTACGTCTTCCTGCCGGCCTGCATCCAGGCCAATCAGATGACCGATCCTGTGGCCCAGGTGCGCACGGCCCCTGCCCCTGCTCCTGTGTTCGAGTCCGAGCCCATCCGCGGCCTCTGGTGATTCTCACCTCCTGGCTCCGTCCAGGTGCCCCAATCGTTTTCCTCACCCCGGCATTGCCGGGGTTTTTTTATGGCTGCTTACGGTTCGCCCCCCCTGCCTGCGGCGACGGCGACGGCGACTGTGCCGGGCGGCGGGCGATGAGGCGATTGTGGCGCAGCCGCTGGGGCAGACGCGCTCCGATCCGATCGCGAAATCCTGCTTCCAGCCGATTGACCTCCCCAGCGCTCATCGCAGCTTCCAGCCGACCGCGGTAGGGCGCCTCCGGGCCGAACCAGCGCTGAAGGGCGGTTTCGCTCAGCTCCAGAGTCAGGAACTCCTGCCAGCTTTCCAGCTCCACCGCCCATCCCAGCTCCTCCAGCGCTGCGGAGAGTTCAGTGGCGCCGGGATGAGGCGCCAGCCAGCCCTCTTCCTGGAGGCTGAGGCGCTGCAACAGGTTCATCAGTGACGGGTCCTTGGAGACGTTGGAAGGGTCCCCAGGCTTCTCCAGCAGCTCAGTGAGCGCGCCGGCCGGCCCCAGCAGGGGCTCACTCAGCAGCAGGCGCCATTGCGCCCTGGCGCTGCTCAGCTGATTCAGCTGCTGCAACCACTGGAGCCAGAGCGCTGGCGCCAGCCCCTGGAACGGCGAGCGGGCCACCAGCCACTCGAACCTTTCCCCTGGCTCGATCGCGGCGGCCAGCTTCCGGGGGCTGGAGGGCTCCAGCAGGAGCAGCCGCGGGCTGCGAAGGCTGTCGAGCAGCTGGCTCTGGGCCTGCAGCCGCTCCAGATCCGCCGCCGCATTCACGCCGATCAGCACGCCCCCTTCTGGACTGGCCTCCAGGGGATCCAGGGCCCAGAGCAGGGAGCGGGCTGCGAAGATCAAAGTCCGGTCCTGCCGTTGCCAGCGGGCTCCGTCCCAGAAGCGTTGGCGCAGCTGGTCAAGCCGCTCACCCTCTGCTCCGGCCTGGCGTTGCAGCCAGCGCTCCAGTCCAGCGTCATCCGGCCCGCTGCTGAGCAGAAGGCCCGAGTCGGCGGAGCTCTCAGCCGCGGCCGAGAGCTGGGCGGCACGTCGCCGCTGCAGCCGCTCCTGGAGTGTCCCCTCCCAGCCGAGGCGTCCCGGCAACCAGAACACCTCGCCCTGAAGGGC
This sequence comes from Synechococcus sp. CS-205, assembly GCF_025128255.1. Taxonomy (NCBI): domain Bacteria; kingdom Bacillati; phylum Cyanobacteriota; class Cyanophyceae; order Synechococcales; family Synechococcaceae; genus Synechococcus; species Synechococcus sp. CS-205. The sequence goes on along the minus strand of NZ_JAHLZB010000007.1, from coordinate 26,238 downwards.
TGCGGGCAGGTAGGTCTGGGCCACCCAGTGCTCGGCGTAGGCGTGGGGATACCGGTAGCCGACCCCATCACCGAAGGCAGCCCCATCCCGGTTGGCGTCACGCAGGTGGGAGGGCACGTCCTGGCGGTTGGTGGCCCGCACACTCTTGAGGGCGTCAAAGAAACCCAGCACACTGTTGCTCTTCTCGGCACCCGCCAGGTAGAGGGCGGCCTGGGCCAGGGGATAAAGCCCCTCCGGCAGTCCCACCCGCTCGAAGGCCGCCGCACAGGCTTCCACCACCACCATCGCCTGGGGATCGGCCAGACCGATATCTTCCCCGGCGGAGATCAGCATGCGCCGGAAGATGAAGCGGGGATTCTCTCCGGCTTCCACCATGCGCGCCAGCCAGAACAGGGCCGCATCCGGGTCGGACCCCCGCAGCGACTTGATGAAGGCGCTGATCGTGTCGAAGTGGGCATCCCCCTGCTTGTCGTAGAGCACGGCCCTTTGCTGGATCGACTGCTCGGCGATCCCCAGGTCGATCCGGATCACCCCGGTGGCATCGGCGGGGCTGCTCTCCACCGCCAGCTCCAGGGCGTTGAGCAGGCTGCGGGCGTCACCCCCCGCCACATCGAGGAGGTGATCGGCCGCCTCTGGGCTCAGCTCCACCGCCCGGCCCCCATAGCCCCGCTCCCCGTCGGCCAGGGCCCGCTCCAGCAGCACCCGCAGATCACGGGGCTCCAGCGGCTGCAGGCGGAACAGCCGGGAGCGGCTCACCAGGGCCTTGTTGACCTCGAAGTAGGGGTTTTCGGTGGTGGCGCCGATCAGGGTCACGGTGCCGTTCTCCACCCAGGGCAGCAGGGCGTCCTGCTGGGCCACGTTGAAGCGATGCACCTCATCGATGAACAGCAGGGTGCGCAGGCCGTGCCGCTCCAGCCGCTGGCGTGCGGCCTCCACCTCGACGCGCAGGTCCTTGACCCCGGCGAGCACGGCGTTGAGGTTGGTGAAATGGGCCCGGGTGGTGCTGGCGATGATTCGCGCCAGGGTGGTCTTGCCCACCCCTGGCGGCCCATGAAGGATCAGGTTGCCCACCCGATCGGCCTGGATCGCCCGCCGCAGCAGCCGCCCTGGACCGAGGATCTCCTGCTGCCCCACGAACTCTTCCAGGTTGCGGGGGCGCAGGCGGTCCGCCAGTGGTGCCAGGGCCTGGCGGGTGATGTCCCCCTGATGGCTGAACAGGTCGCTCAAGGGCTGCATGGCGATGAGAGGACAATCCTGGGATCAACCCCCGGGGTCTGCAGCCGGCGTCATCGGGCTGCAGAATCGGGCAACTCTTGTCACCTTGCGTGAAGCGTTCCTGTCTGGTGATTCCGGCCGCTCTGGGGCTGCTGGCGGCTGGTCTCAGCGGCTGTGGGGATCCCCCCAAGCCACCCCCTCGTCAGGTTCAGGTCAAGACGGAGCCCGTGACCCAGGCCCGTTTCAGCGACGACGTGGACACGATCAGCACGCTTGAAGCCCTCAGTGTGGTGGAGCTGGCGGCCCAGGCCGGGGGACGCATCGAGCGCCTGCTGGTGCGACAGGGCGATGTGGTGCGTCAGGGGCAGCTGCTGATGGTGCTCGATCAGGTGCAGGTGCGTGCTGATGTGGCCAGTCTGCGCGCTCAGCTCGAGAGGGATGAACTGAACTACAAGCGCTTCGAGTTCCTGGTGCGCCAGGGAGCGGCCAGTGCCCTGCAGCGCGATCAGTTCCGCGCCCAGTTCGTGCAGTCGAGGGAGGCCCTGCGGGCCCGCGAGGCCGATCTGGCCTTCCGGGATCTGCGCTCCCCCACCGATGGGGTGATCAGCGATCTGCAGGTGAAGGTGGGTGATGTGATCAGTGCCGGCGATCCCTTCACCAAGGTGGTGCGAAACGACCGCCTCATGGCCCGCATCGACGTGCCCGGTGTGCTCACCGCCCGGGTCAGGCCCGGACTACCGGTGATTCTGCAAGAGCCTCAGTCCTCAAAGGTGCTGGCCCGTGGGGTGGTCAGTTCCGTTGATCCGGCCGTGAACGCCGGCGACCAGGCCCTGCTGCTGAAGGCCGAATTCGCCAATCCCACCGGCGCCTTGCGCACCGGTCTGCGGCTGCGCACCAGGGTCCAGCTCGCTGCGGCCGATCTGCCCTCGGTTCCCTTCGCGGCTGTCACCCAGACGGCAGGCCAGAGCTTCGTGTTCGCCCTCGGCAGCCTCCAGGATCTGGAGAAGAACCCCGGAAAGGCCTCTCTGGACCAGTTGCGAGAGTTGCCCCCGGGCAGCAGATTCGCCCTGCAGCGCCCGGTGCAGCTCGGGCCGCTGCAGAACAATCGTTATCCGGTCCTGCGCGGTGTGACACCCGGTGAACGGGTGATCACCACGAATCTGCTCACCCTGCGTCACGGCACACCCGTGACGGCACAGTAGGAGCAGAAGCCAGATGTCCGCTTCCGACAATTTCATCACGCGGCCGGTTCTCACCGTCGTCTGCAGTCTGCTGATTGTGATCGGTGGTCTGATCTCGATTCCGTTGCTGCCGGTTGAAAATCTTCCCGACATCGCACCTCCCACCGTGACGGTGAATGCCACCTATAACGGCGCCGACGCGATCTCCGTTGAGGAAGGTGTCACCAATGTGCTGGAGCAACAGATCAACGGGGTGGAGAACATGGACTTCATCACTTCCTCCAGCGCCGCCTCTGGGACCAGCGCCATCACCGTGTCGTTTGCGAGCGGAACTGACGGTGACATCAATCAAGTCAATGTTCAGAACCGGGTGGCGTTGGCCCAGCCCCAGCTTCCCGAAGAGGTCAGGCAGTCTGGTGTTGTAGTTAACAAGGCCTCAAACTCCATTCTTCTTGTTTATAACTTTGGAAGTGAGGATGCGAAAAATCCTTACAGCACGGAGTTCATCAGCGGCCTGCTCGACCAGAGACTCACTGACCGGATCAAGCGTGTCAAAGGGGTGGGCAATGTCGCTTTCGCCGGCAATCGTAAGCTGGCCTTTCGGCTCTGGCTCGATCCAGATCGTCTCGCCGCCAACAAGCTCAGTTCCGCTGATGTCGTCGATGCCCTGCGCAGCCAGAGTCGGCTGGTGCCTGCGGGCCAGGTGGGGGGGGAGCCGGCTCCAGAAGGGCAGGAGTTCACGTTCACGGTGCAGCTGCAGGGGCGGCTGCGCAGCGCTGAGGAGTTTTCCAATCTGATTCTGCGAAGTACCGGAGAAGGTGGTCTGGTACGGCTGCGGGATGTGGGTCGTGTGGATCTGGGGGCTGAAACCTACGATGCCAACGCCACCGATCTGGAAGCGGTCCCCTCCGTGGGTCTGCTCGTCTACCAGTTGAGTGGCAGCAACGCTCTTGAGGTGTCTCAGGGTGTCAAGGATGTGCTGGATGATTTCAGCCGCGAGATTCCGCCTGGAATCAAGATCGAGAAGATCTACGACACCACCGACTTCATCAATGCCTCGATCAAGGGGGTCACCAATTCCCTGCGCGATGCTGTGGTGCTCGTTGTTCTGATCCTTTTTCTGTTCCTGCAGAACTGGAAGGCCACCCTGGTGCCTGGGATTGCCATCCCTGTGGCACTGGTGGGCACATTCATGTTCGTGAAGGTGGCTGGCTTTTCACTCAACCAGCTCACTCTCTTCGGCCTGGTGCTGGCCACCGGCCTTGTGGTGGATGATGCGATCACAGTGATTGAGGACACCTCTACCAAGAAGGGCCAGGGGATGACGGCTGTTCAGGCAGCGATGAGCACGATGAATGAACTCTTCGGTGCTGTGATCGCCACCTCGCTGGTGCTCTTCGCGGTTTTCCTTCCTGTTCTTTTCTTCCCAGGGGCTACTGGAACAATCTACAAGCAGTTTGCCGCCACGATCATCTTTTCGGTGGCGATCTCTACCTTTAATGCCCTGACGTTCTCGCCGATGCTCTCGGCCCTGCTGCTCGCCCGCGATGGAACCCCCCCCGGGCGGCGCACCTACGCCATCGCAGGAACCTCCATTGGCTTCATCTATGGGCTGTTGGTGAGTGGCGAAGGAGCCCTGCAGGTGCTGGGGGCCGTGGTTGTGGGCCTCTTGCTGGGTTACCTGCTGGGGTTGATCACCCAACTGCCCCTGCGGCTTCCTTTCACCGTCGGGGCGGCGATGATCGGTCTGGTGCTGGGTGGTGTGACCCAGCCGTTCTCCGTTCTGATCTTTGCGCTGATCGGACTTGCGCTTGGTTTCTTTCTCGAGCCGATCTTCACGCGTTTCAACAAGCTCTACGCAGCCGGCGAAGGAGGTTATAAGAAGGGTTTGGGATGGGTGCTCAGCCATCGTGTCCTGATCCTGGGGTTCCTGGTGGGTGGTATCGCCCTCACGGGCGTGGCCTTCACATCGATCCCCTCTGGTTTCGTGCCGATCGAGGATCAGGGGTATGCGATCGGCTTTGTGCAGGCCCCCGACGGCGCCTCGGAACAAAATACCCGGGTCATCAACAAGCAGGTTGCCGAGATCTTGCGTACTGAGAAGGACATCAGTACGGCGGTGATCATCAGTGGCTTCAGCCTGGATGGCAATGCTCCCAACAAGGGACTGTTTTTCTTCGGCACCAGGAACTGGTCTGATCGTCCTGATCCCGATCAATTCATGGACGCCATCGTGGAACGGTTGAACCGCAAGATGGCGGCGATTGATGGGGGCAGGATCTTCGTGGTCGAGCCACCAGCCATTCCAGGCTACGGAACCTCTGGTGGCTTCGAGTTTCAAATGCTGGATCAAAGCAGCGGAGCCTTAAGCCTTCCAGAATTCTTTGCGAATGCCAATCAGCTGATCGCCAAAGCAATGCCCACGGGGATTTTTAGCAGGGTGTTCACGCAGTTCACGCCAGAGTCCCCCCAGCTCAAGGTGAGTGTGAATCGAGATCAGCTGGCGGCCTTGAACGTGGATTATGGCCAGGCGATGCAGGCTTTCACCTTCTACTTCGGAGGAGCATATATTAACGACACGTTCCAGGAGGGCAAGATCCGACGCGTCTATGTGCAATCGGATGCTCCATTTCGGGCCACCCCGCAACAGCTCAAATCGCTGTTCGTGAACAACCGCATCGGCGAGCCTGTCCCGCTTGCAGAGGTGTTCACGGTGGAGCCTGCCACTGGTCCGTCGGTGATCCCCCATTTCAACCTGTACCGTTCAATCAAGGTTGAAGGCTCACCAGCTCCTGGCCGCAGCTCCGGTCAGGCCATCAAAGGTATGACCGATGCCTTTGAACAGCTGGGGACCAATGGTCTCAGTTTCGACTGGACAGGACTTTCAAGAGAGGAAGTCAAGGCAGGCGCCCTTGCCATCGTGATCTTCGGATTCGGCATACTGGTTGTGTATCTCGTGCTTGCCGCGCAATATGAAAGTTACAGTGATCCACTGATCATCCTGATGACAGTGCCCACCGCGATGCTGGGAGCCCTCGCTTTCCTGGCCGCAAGGGGTGAAGTGCTCAACATCTACGCCCAGGTGGGCTTGGTGATGCTGATCGGCCTGGCGGCCAAGAATGGAATCCTGATCGTGGATCTGGCCAATCAGCGCATGGCCGAAGGTTCCTCGGCGATCCAGGCCGCACGTGAGGCGGCCGAATCCCGCCTTCGGCCGATCCTGATGACGGCCATTTCCTCCTTGTTCGGTTTCCTGCCCCTGGTGCTGGCCAGTGGTGCTGGTGCACGCAGTCAGGCCTCCCTCGGCACGGTGGTGTTCGGTGGCCTGATGGTGGCCACCGTGCTCTCGCTGTTCGTTGTTCCAGTCTTCTATGTCGTGATGAAGGGGCTGGTTGTCTCCGGTGACGACAAGACACCTCCCCCAGCTGTTCCATCGCCGTTGTCCTGATGTCCAGTTCGCCGGAGCCCCTCAAAGGACGCCGCATCGTTCTGGTCGGCCTGGTGGGTGGTTTGTTCGGCTTGGCTGTGAGCTTTTTTCTGCAGGCGATCGTGGCCAACACGCCTGTCACGGTGAGCTCTTACGCCATGTTCTGGTTCCGGCTGCTGCTGGGTGCCTTTGGCACCCTGGCGGGCATGGCGATCGAAACCGTGCGTCAGCTGCAGGTCACCAATCCGGATCCGGCGTACCGCCAACCCGTCTTGCGAGGGGGAGGCCGCTCCAAAGGGCGTCCCTGACGGCCTGTGGAGGTGAGGGCCTACGGATTCAGGGTTCAGGTGATCACCGTGGGCCGCTCCATGCCGGTGCGGCTGCGGATCTCGGCAAGCTGGTCGGCGGCGGTGATCAGATCGGCGAGGGCCTGCTGGGGATCCTGATCGAGGTTGCCGCCGGCAGCCACATAGCTCTCCAGGTAGAGGCGCAGGGTGGCCCCCTGGGTGCCGGTGCCGGAAAGGCGTACCACCACGCGGCTGCCGTCATCCAGCAGCAGGCGCAGGCCCTGGCCGCTGGTGAGGGAGCCATCCACGGGGTCGGTGTAGCTGAAGTCGTCGGCGGTGGCGATGCTGCGGCCGGCGAAACTTGTCCCCACCAGGGAGGGCAGCAGGCCCTTCAGGCGGTCGTAGAGACCATGGGCCCTGTCGCTGGCGATGGCTTCGTAGTCGTGGCGGGAGTAGTAGTGGCGGCCAAAGCGGCTCCAGTGGTCAGTCATCACCTCGGCCACCGTGCAGCGGCGCGTGGCCAGGATCTGCAACCAGAACAGCACGGCCCAGAGCCCATCCTTCTCGCGGATGTGGTCGCTGCCGGTGCCGAAGCTCTCCTCACCGCAGAGGGTGATGCGGCCGGCATCGAGCAGGTTGCCGAAGAATTTCCAGCCCGTGGGGGTTTCGTAGCAGGGGAGGTTCAGATCACGTGCCACCACATCCACCGCCGCGCTGGTGGGCATCGAGCGGGCCACCCCCGCCAGCCCGGAGGAATAGCCGGGGGCCAGGGTGGCGTTGGCGGTCAGCACCGCCAGGCTGTCGCTGGGGTTCACGAAGCAGCGGTGGCCCAGGATCATGTTGCGATCGCCATCACCATCACAGGCGGCCCCGAAGCGGTAGGCGTCGCCATCGAGCAGCAGCTCGGCCAGCTCATGGGCATAGGTGAGGTTGGGGTCGGGGTGACCGCCGCCGAAATCCTCCAGAGGTGTGCCGTTGCGCACCGTGCCGGCCGGCGCGCCGAGCAGCCCCTCCAGCAGCCGGCTGGCGTAGGGGCCGGTGACGGCATGCATGGCATCAAAGGCGATCGGAAAGTCGCCTCGTAGCAGCTCTCCGATCGCGCCGAAATCGAACAGGCCCTGCAGCAGGGTGACGTAGTCATCGACCCCGTCGATCACTTCGATGCGCAGGTCGCCCAGGGCATGGACTCCTGGCACGTCCAGCGATGGCGTCTCGGCGTCAACGATCCTGTAGCCGTCCAACGCGGTGGTGGCGGCGAAGATGGCATCGGTGATCGATTCGGGGGCCGGCCCACCGTTGGCGCCGTTCACCTTGACGCCGAAGTCTCCCTCGGGGCCACCGGGATTGTGACTGGCCGAGAGGATGATGCCGCCGATCGCCTGGTGCTTCCGGATCAGGTGGGAGGCGGCGGGGGTGGAGAGAATGCCGCCGGTGGTGGTGATCAGGCGGGCCACGCCATGGGCAGCGGCCATGCGGGCGATCACGCCGATCGCCCGCCGATTGCCGTAGCGGCCGTCGCCGCCGAGGATCAGGGTTCCGCCCGCCACACCGGGAACCACCCGGAACACCGCTTCCACGAAGCTTTCCAGGTAGTGGGGCTGCTCGAACTGGCGGCTGCTCTTGCGCAGGCCGGAGGTGCCTGGTTTCTGGTCGGTGAAGGGGGTGCTCAGGGACACCTGGCGAACCGATGGGGATGGCGATGGGGAGGGAGTGGCGGCCATTGCAGCGGCTGAGGCATCGGAGGAGGCGCTGCTGGTCATGGGGGCCAACCTGAGGAAGCCCCACGCTAGCCCTGCAGCCAGGCCCCAACTGGCACGCTGCGGCCAACTGGCTAGCCTGCGACCACGTTGTGATCAACAGGGTCAATGGCCATCCCTTCAGCCAAGCCGAGACGGGTCTACGGGCTGATCCTGCCCCTTGTGGCCCTGGCCATCGCCCCTGCCCAGGCCGGCGTGATGGGGGCGGCACCCGCATCGCCCATGCCCCAGGCCATCAGCGTGACCCGGAAGGCGGCCACGGCCGTTCTGGCGAAGTCGGGCACCCCGAGCTGCCTCACCGGCAAGCTCACCAATGCCCTGCTCGGCCTCTCCTCCAGCTGTGAGGCCCAGGGTGATCGCTCCCCCCTCTGTCAGCTGGCCGATCAGGCGGTGGTCACCACTGGCTGGTCGATGGATTTCATGGAGCGCACCGCCAAGGAGCTGCTGAGGCTCTCGGAAACCCCCGTGGCCTCAGCCCCCTGAGCTGATCGGAACCACCGCCTTGGCTGTGGCCCCGATCAGCTCAGGGGCCACTCGATCCGAAGCCGAAGCCCGAACCGGATGGTCGCCCACCTCCGGATCCTCCCCCGGGCCCACCGGCTGAGGATCCAGGCCCGGCGGGGCCGTCCTTGGCCACGGGCCTGCTCACCTTCAGGCAGCTGCTGACCACCCGATCAGCGGCGGTGTCGATCCCATCGCGCCGGCTCAGGCTGTTGTCCGGCCCGGACACGGCGATCTGGACCACTCCCCAGAGGGCGTCCTTGCAGAAGCCCGAGAGCATGGGGTGATCCATCAGGTGATCCGCCAGATTGCGGGCCCGCTCGCAGGTGGGGGCGGTGTTCTCCCGGCCGCAGTCGAGGGCGGCCAATTGCACCTGCCGCAGCGTTTCGTTGCTCGGATAGAGGGCGAAGCTGTCGTCGGCCCGGGCTGGGCTCCGGCCCAGCCCGGGGGCAGCAAACAGCGCGGCACTCAGCAGCGTGACGGCAAGGCGTGATCGGGCCATCGAAGCGCTGCGCACAACAGCCTCCATCATGCCGACGCTTCAGACCGTCAGCCGAACCGGGGCCAGGCCCTGCCGCAGGGGAATCTGCCGCTGCCTCCAGGAACTCCCGATCCGCTCCCCCAGCCATGGAGCCAGCTGCACCAGGATGCTGCGCAGCAGGGGGGATCGACGCAGCAGCTGGGCCTGGCGTGCCTCCTGCTGCTGCAGCTCCTGGGCACGCAGGATCTCCGGGAATCGCTCCGCCTGGATGCGCTCCAGGCTGGTGTCGATCCCTGCGAGATCGCCGCGGATCAGCGGGGCCAGCAGGTGATTGGTGGCCACGAGCGCATCGCGGAGGGCCATGTTGATCCCCTGCGCCCGGATCGGGCTCATCGGGTGAGCGGCGTCGCCGAGCAACAGCAGACCCGGGCGCTGCCAGCGGGGGCAGCAGCCCACCTGGACCGAGAGTTTCAGCGGGGCGCTGATGGCCGGACCCACCCGTCGCAGGTGATCGGCCAGCCAGCTGGGCGCCATGGCCGCGAAGGCCTCGCCCCAGTCCTGAGGACTGCGCTCGATCCGCTCGCCAGGGCTGAGCACCCATCCCAGCTGGAGTTCACCCGGCAGGGCGCCATGGAAGACGCTGCAGGCGCTGCCGTCCTCCCCCAGCAGCATGGTGAAGACGTTGTCGGCTTCAAAGCGGGGGTGGCTGGGAAGGCGGAACCAGAGCAGGTCGATCGGGCTGCTCTGGCTCTGCAGCTCCAGCCCCGCCCGCTGCCGCACCAGGGAGGAGCGGCCGTCGGCGCCAACCACCAGGGAGGCTTCGAGCCGGCTGCCATCGCTGAGTACAACTCCCGTGATGCGCTCCCGGGCATGCATCAGGTCCACCACCGCGAGCCCCGGCTTCCAGTGGAAGTTGCTCGCCTGGCTGGCCCGCTCCACCAGGGCATCCAGCAGTGCTGGCTGGGAGACGAGCGTGCAGGGAGGTCCGTTCCCCAGCGGTTCCTCCACCCGGAACAGCTGTCGGCCATGCAGCTGGAACGACCAGCCGCTCAGGGACCGGTGGGGCAGGCGGGTCAGCAGGGGGCCGCACCCCATGGCCTCCAGGGCGGCCAGGCCAGAGGGCATCAGCCCCTCACCGCGAAACCGGCGCTGAGCATCCCGCGCCGCTTCCACCAGGGTCACCGGGACCCCCCGCTCAGCCAGCAGCATGGCCAGGGAGGCCCCGGCGGGGCCGGCACCCACGATCACCACGGCAGGGGTGGCTGGCGTCATGGCTGCTGGCTTGCGCTGGCCTGCGGCCGCGGCGTGCCTCGGCCGCAGGTTCGGTGGATGCGCTCCAGCTTCCGCTGCAGGCGGGCCGTGATTCCCAGTTCCGCTCCTTGCCACATCCGATCCTGCTCCCGGGTGAAGTGCCCCGCCAGTTGGGATGACTCCACGATCAGCAGCGTTTCGTCATTGCCGTGGGCGGCGGAGGGGCTCCAGTTGAACGAGCCGGTGATCACCGTTCGCCCGTCGATCACGGCGAACTTGTGATGCAGCTTGTCGCCCCGTGCCAGGCGGGGTGTTCCCACCCCTTGGATCGGTTGCTTCCAGGGGTTGTTGTCCTGCTCCAGCTTGCAGAAGCGATCCGGCATCGAAAGCCCCAGCAGATCCAGAACTTCCGAAAAGCTACGGCTGGCGAAGCCTGGATCGGCCAGCACCCGCATCGCCACCCCCCGCTGCTGCTGCTCGCCCAGGCGGTTGGCCAGTTCCTGGGCCGAGAACACGAACAGGCTCAGATCGAGCCGTCGCCGGGCCGCCGCCAGGCGCTGATCGAGCAGTGCCAGGCCGTGGTTGGGATCCTTGCGGCGGTGAGGAGCGAACAGCACCTCGACCCGGGTGGGGCCCACCATCACGGCCTGCACACCCCCCTGCTCCTTGGTGATGCCGAAGCGGCTGTCGGCCAGGCCGCCGGGCCCATCCCCCCACATCCGGCTGAATTCCTGGCTGAAGAGTGCGGCCAGCTCCTTGCTCTCGAAGCGCAGCAGATGGTTGACGTTGCCACGGGTGCGGGAAGCGCCAGGATCCCCGTGGATTCCCGAAGCGGTGAAGTTGGCGGAGCCGGTGAGCACCCAGCGCTGGTCCACCACCATGAATTTGTGGTGCATCAGGCCGCTGCCGGCGCTGCCATCGGCGGTGTCATCGATGATCGGAACGCGGCCCTGCCGCAGGATGCGGAGGGCGTCGCCCCGATCGCGCTCACTGATGCTGAGACGACCGTCGCGGTCGGAATCAGCGAGTGCCAGCAACTGGCGGTAACGCCCGAGCTGGTGGGAGCTCAGGCCGGTGGGCACCTGGTCGCTGAAGGGAGTGCTGTAGGTGTTCTCCAGAACCACCCGGACCCGCACGCCCTGGCGTTGCCGTCGCACCAGAGCTTCGGCCACCTTTGGCAGGGAGAGTTCCTGGACGGCCACCTGGATGTCGCTCTCAGCCCGCTCAATCGTCTCGAGCATGAAATGCTCCAGGTCGTCGCCGTTGCGGCGTTCGCCGCTGATCGGACTGATGTAGTGACGGTCGGCGCGATGGTTGAAGGCCACCTCCACCCCAGCCGGCAGGGGCAGATCCGCCGGAGCTGACCCCAGGATTCGGGCAGGGGCGGAACAGGCACTCAGAGCGAGGCCGATCGCTCCGGCCAGCAGGGCTGGCCAAGCGCTCACGCCATGGAGAGATCTGGAGGATGGCGGGGGACCCATCAACTGAGGCGCTGCTGCTCCCCAAGAATTCCCAGCCGCTCAGCTCTTGAATCCCTCAGGACCCAGGCCACAGGAGCCGAGCCGGGCGGATCTCAGTGGTGGCCGGGCATCTGGGCGGTCCGCAGCATCAGCACAAACCAGAGGGTGCTCACCAGCACCGCCATTCCCACGGCCGTGCCGATGCCCACTTTGACCATCAGCACGGGGACCAGGAAGGGCAGGGCGAGGCTGCCGGCCAGAGGGGTGAAGGCGACGAGGGTTCGCATCAGAACCACTCGGCCACGGCCTGGCTGGAGGGATTGCTGTTGTCTTCAGGGGTGGTGCGCTCGAAGCTCAGGGTGATGTTGCGCTTCTGCTCGCCATCGGCTGCCACCGCCTGGATCGGATAAAGCTGCTTGCCATCGCGGAAGGGCACCTGCACCCGGAAGGTGCCATCGGAGGAGAGGGGAACTTCCTCATCGCCAATCGTGAGCTTCGCGGCCGGATCAGTGGCTCCGTACACAATCAGCTCAGCATCGGCCACGAGCCAGAAGGAGCGTTGACGGGGCGCGACGCCACCGATGCCCGATTCGTTGCGGCCGCTGGCCCAGAGGCCGATACCTGAATCGTGCAGGCCTCGCAGGCCGGAACTCGTCGAGGAATCCTCGAGTTCGTGAAAAGCCTCGGAACCACGTCCGAAATGCTTCCAGCGCAGCGTTGCGGTCTGGTAGAGGCGCTCGTGCAGGCCGCTGTCGGCCACGGCTGCTTGGGGGCTGCCTGGGGGATGGCTGGCTAAAGCGGTGTCGCTGGGGGCCGCTTCAAGCGAGAAAGGAACGAACTGATCGAGAATCTGCTCGCTCGGATGGAGAGCCGGCACCCGAGCCACGGAGGAGAAGCCCAGGGACAGCCAGCCGCCACCGTGCTTCCTGTAGCCCAGTTCGACGCGGTAATCGCGATCGCTCAGGGGTACCGGCAGATACCACTCCGTGGCATGGCTGTCGACGGGCACTTCCTGGAGGGTGTGGGGGTGAGAGTCGCCCTGGGCCAGCCCGGTCACATCGGCGACCCGCAGGCAGAGCTGGCCGGCGCCGGCCTCCTGGGCTTTGCTGCGCTCAGCCTCAGCGATCTCCCAGAACACATAGGCCCACTGGGGATCGCGGGGAAGGAACACGACCCTGGTCTCAGCGTCGGGGCGGGGAGCCGGAGTGAAGCCTGCCTCCATGGCCGAGAGGCTCTCAGAGGCCTGAGCCGTTGCCTTTGAGGGTTTGAGGGCGGAGGGATCCCCTTCGCCGTGAACGCTGCTGATCTCGTTGAGAAGCTCGTCCTTCGACTTGCGGCTGTACAGACTCACGCCGAGGTCACTGGCGATCTGGCGCAACTGACGCAGGGTCATGCGAGCCAAGGACGAGAGAGCCTGAGTCACCGTTTCTCCGGATTTCGTTTGGGATCAGTCTGGGGTCAACTGCCCCGATCTCGGTGACCCTGCCTCCCTCCGTCAGCAACACCTGACTGGCAGCTTGCTGGCTGCCCATCAAAAAACGGCGGTGTGAGCCGCCGTTCTCCAGGGGTATCGGAGGGTCGATGGAGCGGTTGGCTCAGCGGCCGACGCTGCGGTAAGGGACCTTGGAGAGGTAGTCCATGCCGGTGTTGCCTGATGAGGCGGCTCCGGTGCGCAGGGCTGGCAGGGAACGCACCCAGGGGAGGTAATCCTCGGGGAAGCCGCCGCGCCGCTGACTCGCCCACTTGGGCAGGGTCTTGGCAGTGCCGGTGTAGACGATCTGGGGGAAGCCCAGAATGCCCCGGTGGTAGGCCTCGTAGCGCGGTGAGGTGATGTTGAACGGGGTTTCGCCCACTTCCCTGGAGCCCACCACCCGGTTGCGGTGATAGGGCACCATGTCGTAGCCGAAATTATCGAGATACTCGTCGCTGTCGAGGATCTGATCCACGGCGCCTGCGACGCCCTTGGTCATGATCACGGCCGACCAGGCGATTTCCTCAGCCTTGCCGTACACCTGGCGGCCCAGAAGTTTCTCCACCAGGTGGCGGGCCACCCGATAGTTGCTGTTGAGGTTGTAGAAGCTGCGGGTGAAGGTGTCCGAGAGGCAGAGCGCCCGGATGAAATCACGCACGGTGATCTGGCCATCGCGCAGCTGAGACTCAAGGATCGTGTCGCGGTCGACCTTGAAGGCGTGAAAAAAGATCTGACGGTAGGCCGCTTCGATCACCACGTTCTGGGCGTTGCGGTCGAAGGCCTTGTCAAGCGAGACGCCTTTCGGATCCTCGTCGGAGCCCACACGGAACGCCTTCACTCGAGAGTTCTGGCTGGTGGGTGCGTACTTCAGAAGCGGGATCGCCACGCGAACATCGTCATCCGTCGCTGTGGATCGTAGAAGTCAGCCCCGATCGATCCCCGCCAGGGGCGACAGGGCTCACAGTCCGTAACGTTTGCGGCCACCGGCGCTGGCGTGGCGCACTACCAGCCGAAGGCGGAGACAAGGGGGCCACGGCTGGCCTCAGCACGGCCATCTCCGGCCGTGCTGGCCTCCAGGCAGCGGCTCTCCATGCAGAACGAGGCGGTGTTGGAGAGCCCCTCCACGGTGCTGGTGCGCAGGCGCAGGTTGGGATTGGGGAACCAGAAACGCTCGAGGCTGCTCATGGTTTCGTAGGCGGTGGTGAGCAGCAGGCCGTCGCGCTCATCCATGCGGAAGTGGCCTGCCACCGGGGCGGTCTCGGCGTAGCCCCGGTCGCGCAGCAGCAGCCCCGCGCGTCCGTGGGTGTCGGTGGGAATCAGGCCGAACACCGACTCCCCCTGGTGGGCTTCGCCGGCCTTGTCCCAGGCCATCGAGCCGCTCCAGCGCACCTGGCAGCCCCCCACCAGGCCCGTGGGGTCCTGGCCGTGCAGCTCGGCGATTGCCCGCAGGCGCGGATCGCCAGCCGCCACTTCGTTGACCTCGATCAGGGATCCGCCGGCCTCGGCACGCCGGTGCAACAGGTGGTGGCTGGTGCGCTGGGAGCGCCAGCGCCCGCAGCTGAGCCTGAAGAAACTGAGGGCATCGGTGATCGGGACGCTCACGGAAGCAGCACGGCTGCAGCGATGATCGCAACTCCCTTGCCCCAGCTGTTGCCCTGTGGCCACAACAGGAGTCGTGGCGGCCCTGGCCGCGGCCCTCTGCTGGGCGGTCTCCAGCAGCCTCTGGCGTCGATTGGCCACCTCCCTGAGCGCTACCCAGCTCAACCTGGTCAAGAATCTGCTGGCGGTGGGGCTGCAACTGCCGGTCCTGCTGATGGGTGGTTGGCTGGTGTCACCGCTGGCCCTGGCGTTCCTGCTGGCCAGCGGTGTGATCGGCATCGCCCTGGGGGACAGCCTCTACTTCGCCGCCCTGCGCCGGCTTGGAACCCGTCGCGCCCTCACCCTCGAAGCCGGTGGCCCGGCCCTCTCGCTGCTGGGCGGGGCCCTTTTCCTGTCTGAGTGGCCCCGCTGGCCTCAGGGGCTGGGGGTGGTGCTGATCTGCCTCTCGGTGGCCCTGGTGGCCCGCCAGCAGCCTCCGGCAGGGGGATCGGCCGGGCTGCCCCTGCCCCTGGAGGGCCAGCGGCTGGGGCTGATGCTGGCCCTGGCCGCGTTGGTCTGCGGCAGTGCCGGTGCTCTGCTCTCGCGAGCGGCTCTGCGGGACTCGGCGTTACCACCGCTGCAGTCGGCCACCCTGCGCCTGGCGGCCGCGGCTGTCGTGATGCTGCCTTTGCTGTGGCGGCTGCCTCCCCCTGGCCTGCGTCCGCGCCCCCTGCGGCGGCGCTGGCCCCTGGTGCTGCTGGCCACCCTGCTGGGCACCAGCGGCGGCATCGTGCTGCAGCAGACCGCCCTGCAGCACCTTCCTGCCGGACTGGCCGTGGCCCTGCTGGCCACCGCTCCGGTGCTGGCCCTGCCGCTGGCGGGGCTGGAGGGGGACCGGCCGGGCTTCGGCGGTTTGGTGGCGGCGCTGCTAGCCCTGGCTGGGGTCAGCCTGGTGGTGGGGCTTGGCTGGAGAGGCTGAGCCGGGCCCTGGCTTCCGCCTCGGCCCAGGCGATCAGGTCATGGATCTCGAGGGCGAGAAGCTCGCAGCCCCGCTGGGCCGCCAGCTCCTGCAACTGGCCGGCCCCACGTTCCAGCTGGGTGAGGAACACCTGCTGAAATTCCGGATCATGTGCCAGGGAACTGTGCCTGGCGCTCCAGGCGGCCAGAGCGGAGCTGGAGGGCAGGGGCCCCGTGCGGCTGCCGGCCACCTGCTGGAGGGTTCGAAGGCAGTGGGCGAGCAGGCGCAGGTGGTGGCGTTCCAGGCTGGGGAGAAGGGTGGCTTCGAGGGCGGCCAGGTCGCTGGCATCCAACGGACCGGTCTCGGCCTCAGCCATCGTGGGAGCGCAGGGGAGCACCATCCAGGCGAGGGGTGATGCGGAATCCGCAGGAGTGGCCGGCTTCGAGCCGCCAGTGCACCCGCTCGACGCTGCAGTCGGGGAAGGTGTGGCGCATCTGTTGCAACTCCTGGTCACAGAGCACTGGGAACTGTTCGGCCAGGCGGGAGACGGAACAGTGAAATTCGCTCATGCACCAGGAGAGCCCATCGGACTCCGGGTGACAGTCGCTGACGTAGCCCTCGCTGCAGCGGAGCTTCACCAACCGCTCCAAGCGCTCGAGCAGGGAGCCGCTGCCGATCTGACGCCGGTAATCGTGGGCTTTGGCGATGGCCTGCTGGCGCAGGAGGGTCTGAACGGTGTCGGCCGGGAGGCTGTCGGCCATGGAGGTGAGCAGTCCGAGGGCGAAATGCTCGCTGCCGTTGGGAAACTGGTCGTGCCCTTCGGCCGTCAGATGCCAGTGGTTGCTGGGTCGGCCTGGCCCTTCGCTGCTGGGGCTGCTGGCCACAAGGCCATCATCTTCAAGGCTGCGAAGGTGGCGGCGCATGATCTGGACGGACACCCCGAGCAGCTCAGCCAGCTGAGCGGCTGTGGCCTCGCCCTGGCGCAGAAGAAGGGCGAGTGCTGCTTCTCGGGTTGGGGCCTGGGTGGAGGCGCTCATCGGACACTCAGCCCGGTTCGTCCGGTCGCGAACCTTCTCCACACCTTGCCACGCTCCTCCGGGTGTTGGGGTTGAGGCCGTTCACAATGGCCTCAGACCCATCCCCAGCTCCGCTGTCCTAAGGTTGTTGGTAACGAAACCATTGAGTTTCGTAATTCAGTGGCACGGCCTGTTCGGTCATTGATTTCCGCCCGGCATCCCGTCAGCGCCCCGCCGCTCTTCCGCCGCTGGGTTCCGTCGGCGCCTTGCCTCCGCCCGCGGGACACGTCCACGCCTCGGTGACTCCCTCGTTTTTCTGAATTCATGTCCGACGCCCCCTCCGCCACGGCCGCCCCCAGCAGTGAAAGCCTGGAGTTGATCCGGCGTTTCGCCGAGGCCTACGCCAAGCGGACCGACACCTATTTCTGCAGCGATCCCGGGGTGACTGCGGTGGTGCTCGAAGGGCTGGCCCGCCACAAGGAGCAACTGGGCGCGGCCCTCTGTCCCTGCCGCCACTACGAAGACAAGCAGGCCGAAGCGGAGCAGGCGTTCTGGAACTGCCCCTGCGTGCCCATGCGGGAGCGAAAGGAGTGCCACTGCATGCTGTTCCTCACCGAAGACAATCCCTTCCGTGGAGAGGGTCATACAATCGGCCTCGATGAGATCAAGGCCCACACTGCACCTCCTGCCGCCTGACCACCATGAGCAGCTCCACCAGCGTCGATGATCTGGTCAGTCAGCCATACAAATATGGTTTCGTCACCGACATCGAAACCGACAAGATCGACAAGGGTCTGAGTGAAGATGTCGTCCGGCTGATTTCCTCGAAGAACCACGAGCCTCAGTTTCTGCTTGATTTTCGCCTTCGGGCTTATCAGCAGTGGCTGCGCATGGAGGAGCCCGACTGGGCGTCCATCGGACACCCGGCCATCGACTATCAGGAAATCATTTACTACGCCGCTCCCCGTCAGCAGGAGAAGAAGGCCAGCCTGGATGAGGTGGATCCGAAGTTGCTGGAAACCTTCGACAAGCTCGGCATCCCCCTCAGCGAGCAGAAGCGGCTCAGCAATGTTGCTGTTGATGCAGTCTTCGACAGCGTCTCGATTGCCACCACCTACCGCGAGAAGCTCGCCGAGCACGGTGTGATCTTCTGCTCGATCAGCGAGGCCGTCAAGGATCATCCCGAGTTGATCGAGCGCTATCTCGGCACTGTCGTTCCCTGTAACGACAACTTCTTCGCGGCGCTCAATTCCGCTGTCTTCAGTGACGGATCCTTCGTGTTCATCCCGAAGGGCGTGGAATGCCCCATGGAGCTTTCCACTTATTTTCGCATCAACTCCGGCGATACGGGTCAGTTCGAGCGCACCTTGATCGTTGCTGAAGAAGGTGCCTCGGTCAGCTACCTGGAGGGTTGCACCGCCCCGATGTTCGACACCAACCAGCTGCATGCTGCTGTGGTGGAGCTGGTGGCTCTCGATGATGCCACCATCAAATACTCCACTGTCCAGAACTGGTATGCGGGTGATGAGAACGGTGTGGGCGGCATCTACAACTTCGTGACCAAGCGTGGCCAGTGCCGAGGCGACCGCAGCCACATCAGCTGGACCCAGGTGGAAACCGGTTCAGCGATCACCTGGAAGTATCCCAGTTGCGTGCTCCAGGGGGCCCATTCGGTCGGTGAGTTCTATTCCGTGGCGCTCACCAACAACTGTCAGCAGGCCGATACGGGCACCAAGATGGTGCACGTGGGTCCCAACACCCGATCCACGATCGTGAGCAAGGGCATCAGTGCCGGCCGTTCATCCAACAGCTACAGGGGGCTGGTTCAGATCGGCCCCAAGGCCCAGGGAGCTCGCAATTACAGCCAGTGCGATTCGATGCTGATCGGCGATCAGGCGGCCGCCAACACCTACCCCTACATCCGCTCTCAGCAACCGGAGGCCAATGTGGAGCATGAGGCCAGCACCTGCCGCATCTCCGCAGATCAGCTCTTTTACCTGCAGAGCCGAGGCATCGGCTTTGAGGAGGCGGTGTCGATGATGGTGAGCGGTTTCTGCCGGGATGTGTTCAATCAGCTGCCGATGGAATTCGCTGCTGAGGCCGACAAGCTCCTGGCCCTGAAGCTGGAGGGCTCGGTGGGCTGAAACAGTCCCGGCCATTGGCCAAAGGTTTTGTCCCCCTGGAGCTTGGCTCCTTTCTTTGTTCTTTCCCTTGTTCCGTCAGCTGTGATTCGCCCCGACGCCGATACCCTCCTCGAGATCGTTGACCTTCAGGCCCGCGTGGAGGACAAGCCGATCCTCAAGGGTGTGAACCTCACGATCAAGGCTGGAGAGATCCACGCCGTGATGGGCCGCAACGGCAGCGGCAAGAGCACCCTCTCCAAGGTGCTGGCGGGGCATCCCGCTTACACCGTCACCGGCGGCAGCGTGCGTTACCGCGGCGCTGACCTGCTCGATCTCGAACCTGAGCAGAGGGCCCGGCTGGGGCTGTTCCTGGGGTTCCAGTACCCCGTGGAGATCCCTGGGGTGAGCAACCTCGAGTTCCTGCGGGTGTCCACCAATGCCCGTCGGCTCGAGAAAGGAGAGGAAGAGCTCGACACCTTCGCCTTCGAAGATCTGGTGCGTGAGCGTCTGGAGGTGGTGCAGATGGATCCGGCCTTCCTGGATCGCAGCGTGAATGAGGGCTTCTCCGGCGGAGAGAAGAAGCGCAACGAGATTCTGCAGATGGCTCTGCTGGATCCCGTGGTGGCGATCCTCGATGAAACCGATTCCGGCCTCGACATCGACGCCCTGCGCATTGTGGCCGGTGGTGTGAATCATCTCGCCAGCCCCGAGAACGCCACCCTCCTGATCACCCACTACCAGCGCCTGCTGGATGTGATCACTCCCGACTATGTGCATGTGATGGCCGGTGGCCGCATCCTGCGAACCGGCGGCAAGGAGCTGGCGCTGGAGCTTGAAGATCGCGGCTACGACTGGGTGGACCAGGAGCTGGCCGTGCTGGAGGTGGCCTGATGGTGGCCTCGATCCCCAGCACTGGTGCCGTGGCCTCCACTACATGGGTGACCTCCTTTCTCCAGCATCTGCCCGCTCCGGCCGGTGAGATGGAAGCGGTTCAGTGGCGTGGCCGCGAGGCCCTCTCCCGCCAGCCGTTGCCCTCGCGCCGCCAGGAAGACTGGCGTTTCACCGACCTGGCGCCGCTCACGGCCCTTGCCCCGGCCCCCGAGCCGACCACCAGCTCTTCCCCCTCGTCATGGCCTGAGCCAGCAGCTGATGTGCTGCGTCTTCGGCTTGATGCCCCCGGGGATCCGCTGGCCGGCCAGAGCCTGCCTGCCGGTATCTCGCTTCTGAGCAGTGAGGAGGTGCAGCAGGCTCTGGGCCACACCCTTGCCACCTGCAATTGCGAGCAACACTGGCCGGTGGAGCTCAACCAGGCCACGGCCACCTGGGTGCTGGCCCTGCGGGTGAGTGGTGCGGTGGCCACCACCCTCGAGCTGGTGAGCGAGGCCACCGGCGATGGAGTGCTGCGCCCCGTGAGAGTGCTGCTGCTGCTGGAGGAGAAAGCCAGCCTCGATGTGCTTCAGGTGCAGCTCGGAGCCGGTGCCAGCCTCTCGAGCCTTGTGCTGGAAGCCCATCTGGGCCGGGAATCACAGCTGCGCCATGGTCTGCTGGCCCTGGGTGAGGGCCCGGCCTGCTTCCTGGCTCACCTGGCGGTGGAGCAGGAGCCCCGCAGCCGGCTGGAGTCGGTTTGGGCCAGCCACGGCTGGGCGCTCTCTCGCTTCGAGCCGCGGGTGGTTCAGGTGGACGGCGAGGCCACCACCAACCTCAAGGCCCTGCAACTGGCCGAAGGCCAGCAGCTGGTGGATACTCACAGCCGTGTGGAATTCCGCGGTCCGGAGGGGCAGCTTGATCAGCTGCACAAGGCGATCGCCGACGACCGAGGCCACAGCGTGTTCAACGGGGCCGTGAAGGTGCCCCGGGCCGCCCAGCGCACCAAGGCTGCCCAGCTCAGCCGCAACCTGCTGCTCTCCAGCCAGGCCCGCATCGACACCAAGCCGGAGCTCGAAATCGTGGCTGACGACGTGCGCTGCGCCCATGGCGCCACGGTGAGCCGGCTCCAGACCGATGAGCTCTTCTACCTGCAGAGCCGGGGGCTCTCGGCAGCCGTGGCCGCCGGGCTGCTCAAGCGTGGCTTCTGCGAGGAAGTGCTGGGCGCGCTGCCTGGTGCGGCCGCCGCCTGGAGCCCGTTGCAGCGTCTGCTGGGGGAGGGCTGATCACAATGCCGTACATCGCCTCCGCCCCCCTCTCCAAGCCCGCCGACCTGATCAAGGCCGCTGACCATTCTTCTGTTTCTGCCCAGGCCGGCCCTGATGATCTGGCGGCCCTCACCCGCGCTGATTTTCCGCTGCTGGCGGATCAGGCCTGCCTGGGGCAGCCCCTGATCTATCTCGATCACGCCGCCACCAGCCAGAAACCCCGCGCGGTGCTCGATGCCCTGCAGCGCTACTACACCCACGACAACGCCAACGTGCACAGGGGGGCCCACCAGCTCAGCGCCCGGGCCACCGATGCCTTCGAAGGCGCCCGCGACAAGACCGCCCGCTTCGTTGGTGCTGCCACACCCCGGGAGATCGTGTTCACCCGCAATGCCAGCGAGGCGATCAACCTGGTGGCCCGCAGCTGGGGTGACGCCTTTCTGCGCCCTGGCGATGAGATCCTGCTCACGGTGATGGAGCACCACAGCAACCTGGTGCCCTGGCAGCAGCTGGCTGAGCGCACGGGTGCCCGGTTGCGCCATGCCGGCCTCACCGCCAGCGGTGAACTGGATCTCGAGGATCTGCGCAGTCAGATCAGCGAGCGCACCCGGCTGGTGAGCGTGGTGCAGATCAGCAACACCCTGGGCTGCCACAACCCGATCAGCGCGATTGCCGAGCTCACCCACGCCGCCGGCGCCCTTTTGCTGGTGGATGCCTGCCAGAGCTTGCCGCACCTGCCGGTGAACGTTCAGAACCTCAGGGCTGATTTCCTGGTGGGCTCCTCCCACAAGCTCTGTGGCCCCACGGGCATGGGCTTCCTCTGGGCGCGTGAGGCGCTGCTCGAGGCGATGCCGCCGTTCCTGGGTGGTGGCGAAATGATCCAGGATGTGTACCTCGACCACAGCACCTGGGCGGAGCTGCCCCACAAGTTCGAAGCGGGAACCCCGGCCATCGGTGAAGCCGTGGGCATGGGTGCGGCGCTCGACTATCTGAGTGCACTTGGTCTTGATCGCATCCATGCCTGGGAACAGCGGCTCACCGCCCATCTGTTCCAGCGGCTGCAGGCGATCGACGGGCTCAGAGTGCTGGGCCCCACTCCCCAGCAACAGCCCGACCGTGGCGCCCTGGCCGCCTTCGTGGTGGAAGGTCTCCATGCCAACGATCTCGCCGCCTTGCTGGATGCCAGCGGCATCTGCATCCGCAGTGGCCATCACTGCACCCAGCCTCTCCATCGCCACTACGGAATCAGCGGTTCGGCGCGCGCCAGCCTCAGCTTCACCACAACATTCGCAGAGATCGACCGCTTTGCTGAGGAGCTGGAGAGCAGCGTGGCCTTCCTGCGGGAGCACAGCTGAGCGGCAGCCCCTTTGATGCTGGAGCTCGTGGCGGCGCTGCTGATCGATCTCTCCGAGCAGAAGCTCTATGCCTACGACGACCAGCAACGGTTGCTCTACGCCGCCCTGGTCTCCACGGGCAGCCCTGTAACGCCAACCCCCACGGGGCGGTTTCAGATCGGCAGCAAGTACAGCGAAACGCCGCTGGTGGGGCCCGACTACCGCATCCCCGCCGTGCCGAACGTGATGTGTCTCAGTGGCGGCGGCCTGGTTCCGGATCGCCTCTGCCTGCATCCAGCCCCCTGGCAGGAGAGGGCCGGTCAGTGCTTCGGCGTGGCCCGCAGCCACGGTTGCATCCGCACCACGAGCGCCACGGCCCGCTGGCTGTTTTCGCGCACGGCTGTGGGCACGCCGGTCGAGATTCGCCCCTGAGGGCCAACGCACCGAGTTTGCGGAATGTTGGCATCAAGCTTGAGAGCCTCAGTCTCTCGACGGTGACTGGTTCAATGGAGTGCGGCTTGGATTTTGTGCGCAGCATGATCATTGCCTTGGCAGTCTTCGGTCACTGAATTAAGGCGCATGGGTTTTCATCCAACAGTGATGCTCCTGATTGGAGGAGTAATTCTCACTCTCGGTGATCTCGCCATCAAGACCTGGATTATCAAGGAGAATCGACCGGCTTTCTGGCTGGGCATGATGATCTATGCGGTGGGCATGGCCGTCCTTGCCCATACCTTTCGCTATAGAAATATCGCTACAGCATCAATCATCTGTGTGGTTTTCAATGTGATCACGCTGATTCTGGCGACAAGGCTGATCTACGGCGAGAATATCAGCAAGCAGCAGTATGTGGGAATGGTGGTGGGAGTGTTGGCGATCATCATCCTGGAATCTGATCAGGCCTGAGTTGATTCAGCGGGGTGTGAGCCTGGCGAGGGCTTCGGCCCGGTGCTGTCCGCGCCAGAGCCACTGCCAGTCCCAGCCGCAGGCCTCTGCCGTGCGCTGGATGGCTGCCGCATCGGCGGGGTGATCGAAGCTGCTGAGGTGATCGATCACCTGCTGACTTTCTTCGGCGGGGAGGGCATGCCAGCCCCGGCGGATGCGTTTCACATAGCGCTGCAGATAGCTGTCGCGACTTTCGCCGGATTCCCGGAACACGTCGGCCCAGAGCAGCATCCCGCCGGGGGCCAGCTGAGAGTGCGCCCCCGAGAGAAACTGGCCTTTCTGCTCGTCGCTGAGGTGATGCACGGCAAAGGAGCTGTGGAGCAGATCCACCGGGCCGCTCTCGTTGGCGCCTGGCTCGAGCGCCCAGGAGAGCAGGTCCTGCGCGCGCCAGCTGCAGGGGTAGGGCACGTCCTTCAACCGGGCAGCGGCGCGGGGCAGCACGGGCGCGCAACAATCAAGCCCCAGGTAGGAGCCCAGGGGTAAACGGCGCAGCAGAGACGCCAGCAGGGCGAGATCGCCACAGCCGAGATCGACCATGCGTGGTGGTGGCTGACCTTCCGGTCGCTCAGCCAGCCAGCCCTCGATGGCCGTCGAGGTTGCCGCTGAGAGCGCCTGGTGCTCCATCAGATCGGCATCCACTACCCGGCGGTAGGTGCTCCATTGGTGTTCGAAGAGGTCCATGCCGGACTCAGGCCTCAGGTGCGGTCTGCCGCTGATCCTGCGGTGAGCGTAGGCCGCTTGGCTGGGGAACCCCAGGCTGGCTGGCCGTGTCCCCAGATGAGCTCAAGGCCCATTGGGGAACGTTCATCGTTGCTCCACTGACAACTGGAGGACATCCCGATCAATTTCGCGTCGCTTGTATGTTTCAAGGGAAGGATGGTCCTATCGTCTCTGAGCATCTGCGCGCGGTTGATCGTGAACGGGCGCTGAGAGCTTATTGGGTTACGGGGAGCCATCGCCATGAAAACACCATCACCAACACCAATCCCAACACCAACTTTTCGCGACTTTGAGTACGCCGGTTGGAGCAACCAAAGCATCTGCGAAACATACGATCACCACTTCGGGGCCGTTACGCGGCAATCGATCGAAGCGTTGCTGGATGCTGCCGCTGTAAGCAAAGGCACTCGGATTCTGGACGTCTGCACCGGTGCCGGTTATGGCGCCGGGTTGGCTGCAGAACGCGGAGCGTTAGCCACCGGCATTGATTTTTCCGCAGCTCAAGTTGAATTGGCGCGAGCGCATTATCCAGCAGCGACTTTCCAGGAAGGAGATGGAACGTCTCTCCCTTTTCCGGGCGAAACTTTCGACAGCGTGATCAACAGCATTGGGATGCCTCACTTCTCCGATCCCGATGCGGCGATCGGCGAAGCATTTCGGGTTTTGAGAAAAGGAGGAAAGTTCGCTTTCACTGTCTATGACGCCCCCGAGCGGTCCGTGGGCTTCGGAGCGGTGTATCAGGCGGTGAAGGAACATGGAACAATGAACGTCGGGCTCCCGCAAGGTCCTAATTTCTTTCTTTTCAGTGATCCCGTCGAGTCCACCAATAGACTCGCTGCCGCTGGATTCGGGTCCATCAAGATCATTGTCCAACCTCAGATTTGGCGGCTTACTTCTCCCGACGACGCGATTGAGGCCGTTCTGCAAGGGTCGGTGCGTGCGGCAGCGACGCTCAAAGCGCAGGCGTCCGAACTACTACCCAGGATACGCGCGACGATTTCCGAAAGACTAGGCGAGTACAAGCGGGAAAGACTCTACGAAGTGCCCATGCCCGTGGTGCTCGCCTCCGCCACAAGGCCATGATGCATGTAGGAATCCGGTGCCGCATGACCCTCCTTTGCCGCCGACGCGCCCGAGCCCATGGCTGATGGCGATGCGGCTAGCTGTTTCTGGCAGACTTGGATCTCATTGGATCTGACAGGCGGGTGCCAAGCATGAATGAGCAGTTGACTCCAGATAAAATCCTCCAGACTGGCCTCGCGTTCTGGGCATCAAAAACGTTGTTGAGCGCCGTTGAAATCGGTCTGTTCAGCGAACTCTCCCGCGGCCCAGAGAGCCTCGACAGACTGGTCGGCCGCCTTGGCCTGCATCCACGCTCAGCCCGTGACTTCCTCGATGCACTGGTGGCGTTGGGCTTCTTGACCCGCACAGACGACGGGTACTCCAACACCCCTGAAACGGACCTCTTCCTCGACCGAAACAAGCCCTCGTATCTGGGGGGAATCCTCGAGATGGCCAACCACCGCCTCTATCCGTTCTGGAGCAATCTCACGGAAGCGCTTCGAACCGGGCAACCGCAGAATGAATCCAAGTTTGGCGGTCCCGGACTCTTCGAAATCCTGTATGCAGATCCGTCGCGTCTCAAAGAATTCCTCGCCGCAATGTCAGGGATCAGTCACGGCGCGAACATGAAGATCGCAAAGACTTTTCCCTGGAAGAATTACCATACATTTGTTGATGTGGGCACTGCGCAGGGTGATCTTGCGGTGCAGATCGTGCTGGCGAATCCTCATCTTCGGGGAGAGGGCTTCGACCTGCCCGAAGTGGCGCCGATCTTGGAGGAGTACATCGAGGTCCTCGGGGTCAAAGACCGCCTGACTTTCGTGTCGGGCAGCTTCTTCACCCACGACATTCCTCCGGCTGAGGTGATCCTGATGGGACACATCCTTCATGACTGGGATCTGCCAACCAAGAAGATGCTGATCAGAAAAGCATTCGACGCCCTGCCTGCTGGTGGCTCCCTTGTCGTGTATGAGGCAATTATTGATGATGACCGCTCAGAAAATGCGTTTGGCTTGATGATGAGTCTGAACATGCTGATCGAGACGTCAGGTGGCTTCGACTACACAGGGGCTGACTGCATTGGATGGATGCGCGAAGCTGGGTTTTCTTCAACCTGGGTCGAGCCACTGGTCGGTCCTGACTCGATGGTGGTTGGCATCAAGTAGCCAAGCGTTGATCCACTCGCCTTCTGTTCTGAGCCAGGGTTGCCTGAAAGTCACTCCAACCTCGCTCCCGCGAGCTGAACCCCGCCCAACGCCAGCATCCCTCTGATGTCGTAAGCCAGTTCCCGGAGCCCCCGTCGGATCGAGCGGTAGCCGCCGCGCCGCAGCAGGTTCAT